>JAOAES010000309.1 GCA_026416655.1 Fimbriimonadales bacterium | reverse complement strand
CGCTACGCCTACGAGATGCTGGACGCGCTACTCGAAGAGAAAGAGGTATAATCCCGTTGCGAGGCGGCGGCGATGGGCAACCCGTTCCCGGGCATGAACCCCTACTTAGAAAGCAGGCGGTACTGGAACGATTTCCACACCCGCCTGATGACCTACATTTGCGACGCGCTGCAAGCGCAAATCCTCCCACGCTATGTGGCGCGACTGGAAGAGCGCGTCTATGTGGAAGAATCGCGCCGCGAAATCCAGCCTGATGTAATCATCCTGCGCCCTAAGGAACGCGCTGTGGGCGGCACCACCACCATAGAAGCCTCCTACGACCCGCCGCAAGTGCTGTATGTGGAAGAAGAACTGCATACCGAAGCCTTTGTGCAGATTCTGGATCGCGAGCAGGAACTGCGCCTTGTAACGCTGATCGAGGTACTCAGCCCCACGAACAAAGAGCCGAATACCAAAGGGCGTGAACTCTATCTGCGCAAGCAGGGCGAGGTACTCAAAAGCGATGTGCATCTGGTGGAGATTGACTTGCTACGCGGGGGCGAATATACGCTCGCGCCGCCTCGCTCGAAGGTGGTGGAGCGGTTCGGCGATCGCTGGCACTATCTGATGAGCATCAGCCGCGCCGACGACCCACACAACTTCTGGCTGTATCCGCTGACGGTACGCGATCGGTTGCCCGTGATACCTATTCCGTTGGCAGTGGGCGACGGCTTTGCATCGCTGGATATGCAGGCGGTGGTCAACCAGTGTTATGAAAACGGGGCGTATGAGGTGACGCTGGACTACCACAAGCCGCCCCCACCACCGCCGTTCAGCGCAGAAGACGAAGCATGGATACTGGCGTTGCTCCAAGAAAAGGGGCTACGCTAACTCGCTCAAGCGGTATAATCGAAGCGATGAGCAAAGTGCATATGACCATCGCGACCACTAACCGCGAGCAGGTGAATGTGCCCTGGCTGTGGCGACTGGGGCGCGACTTCGACCTGAAGGTGAACATCCTGAAGGCGAATATCAACGAGGATTTCGGCTGGGCGTTCGTGGAGCTGGAAGGTCCCGTAGAAGAGATTCAGCGGGCAACAGCGTGGCTACACACCACCGGTCTGCACATCGAGCCGGTGGAGCGTTCGGTGTTCGAGTGATGGACAGTGCTGTTCCCCTGAAATCGCCGCAGCCCCCGCCCGATTTCGAGGCTTTCTGGCGTGCAGCGGTCGCCGAAGCTGAGTCCGCGCCCCTTGGATACGAGCGTGTGCATTACGAGACGGATGACCATCCGACCCACACCGTGTATCGTTTGCGCTGGATGGGCATCGATAAACGCGGGCGCGAGGGCTGGTACGCTCTTCCCAAGCGGGCGTCGTATCCCGCCCCGGCGGTACTCTATCTGCCTGGCTATGGCGTCGGTACGGTGCCCATTAACGAGCATACGATGTTCGAGGGGCTGATTACCTTCTCCATTAACCTGCACGGCTACGCGGTGGAGCCGAATGTGCCCTACAGCCCCGAACTGGGCTACTTCACGCGCGGGATACAGTCGCCTCAGACCTACATCTATCGGCGTATTGTGCAGGACAGTATTGTCGCGATGCGCGTGCTGGCAGCGCAGCCAGAGGTCGACTCCAGTCGCCTGATTGCGGCAGGTCTCAGTCAGGGCGGCGGGCTTGCCGTGATGCTGGGGGCTTGGAGCAAAATCACGCGCTGCGTGGTCGCCGAGCTGCCCGGGCTGAGCTACTGGGAATATCTACTGGGCAGACCCGCGTGGCGATACCCCATCAAAGAGTTCACCGACTACATGGAGATGACCGACACCCCCCGCGAGGCGATTCTGCAGGTGCTGCAATACTACGACGCCGTCAACCATGCGCCCTACGTGCAGGTTCCAGTGCAGCTGAGCCTCGCGCTCAAAGACCCCGGCATCCGTGCGCCTGTCGTGTTCTCGCTGTACGACGCACTGCCCCAGCCCAAACGTTTGCTGATTTACGAGGACTGGGGACACGATTGGCACCCTGAAATGCGCCCCAAGCTGGAGGAGTGGGCGAGACGCTTCTGCTGAACCGCATCACCGCCTATCACAGCAGTTGTCCCCGCTTCTCGAAACAGGTATCCTATTGCCACCGCCGACTGGCATGGTATACTTTTGCTAACTAACCAGTCGGTCAAAATCTCAACGAGGAGAACGGAGGCAGCCGATGGACTATCGAGAGGCACTGAACCGTCAACTTTCAGGCGAAGGGATCGAGATTCGAGGTGCGGTATCACAGGCATATGCACAGATTCTGACCCCCGACGCGCTGCGTTTCGTGGCGGAGCTGACGCGCCAGTTCAACCTGCGCCGCAAGGAGCTGCTCCAACAGCGCGAGGCGCGCCAGCAACGCTTAAACGCCGGCGAGAACCCCGACTTCCTGCCTGAAACCGCGCACATCCGCGAGGGCGACTGGAAGGTTGCGCCGCCGCCCCCCGACCTGCTGGATAGGCGCGTGGAAATCACCGGTCCCGTCGACCGTAAGATGATTATTAATGCGCTGAACTCTGGCGCGAAGGTGTTTATGGCAGACCTTGAAGACGCCAACTCGCCCACCTGGGACAACTGCGTGCAAGGGCAGATTAACCTGTACGACGCCGTGCGCCGCACGATCAAGTACACCAGCCCCGACGGCAAAGAGTACCGCCTAAACGAGCAGACCGCCGTGCTGTGCGTGCGCCCGCGCGGCTGGCATCTGCCCGAAAAGCACCTACTCATCGATGGCGAACCCGCACCCGGCGCACTGGTGGACTTCGGACTCTATTTCTACCACAACGCCAAAGAGCTGATTCAGCGCGGCACAGGACCCTACTTCTACCTGCCCAAGCTGGAAAGCCATCTGGAGGCGCGCCTGTGGAATGATGTCTTTGTGTATGCGCAGGAGCGGTTGGGCATTCCACGCGGCACAATCCGCGCCACCGTGCTGATTGAGAACATCCTTGCGGCGTTCGAGTGCGAAGAGATTCTGTACGAGCTGCGCGAACACTCGGCGGGGCTGAACAGCGGACGCTGGGACTACCTGTTCAGCGTCATCCGCAAGTTCCGCACTCGCGAGGACATCGTGCTGCCCGACCGCGCCACGCTTACGATGACCGTGCCGTTTATGAAGGCGTATTCGGAGCTGGTGGTGCAGAGCTGCCACAAGCGCGGCATCCACGCGATTGGCGGCATGTCGGCGTATATTCCCCGACGCGACGACCCCGAAGCGAACGCCAAAGCGATTGCGCAGGTCGTCGCCGACAAGGAACGCGAAGTGAACGAAGGCTACGACGGTACCTGGGTGGCGCACCCCGGCTTAGTGCCCATCGTGCTGGAGGTGTTCAACAAGCACATGCCCACGCCGAACCAAATCGAGAAACTGCCCCAGCGCACGATTACGGCGCAAGAGCTGCTGAACTTCCCGCGCGGCGACATCACTGAGCAGGGCATGCGCACGAATATCAATGTGAGCCTGCGCTATCTGGATTCGTGGCTGCGGGGCACAGGCGCGGCGGCGATTAACTATCTGATGGAAGACGCTGCCACTGTGGAGATTTCGCGTTCGCAGCTGTGGCAGTGGATTCAGCGTAAAGCGACGCTGAACGACGGGCGTGCGATTACGCCCGAACTGTTTACGCAGATGCTGCACGAGGAACTCAGCGCGAT
>JAOAES010000293.1 GCA_026416655.1 Fimbriimonadales bacterium | reverse complement strand
TGCGGGTCATACCGCATAGAGAATCTCCGTGTTTTCTAAAATCGTTCTGCGCCGAAATGGATTCGGGCTACGTTCGATCGCGCGGCGCGAGACCAGCTCCACAGGACGCCTCAACAATCGCTCAAATTCTTGCTCCGCTTGATAAAGCCGAAAAGCCGACCAGTAGACACCCGGTTCATAGGTTGCCAGCAAGTCGATGTCGCTATCGGGGCGGAAGTCGTCCCGCAGCGCAGAGCCGAACAGCTCCAGCTTCACAATTCGCCATCGCTGACACAGTGCAGCGATGCTCTCTGGCGACACGCCCAACCGCTGCCAAATATCCGCGCGCATCGATGTAATTGTACCTTCAGAGGTATACTCGCTTGCTGATGGCTTCGAGGGAACCGATTAACGACTTGGACCTGAAGCGGTGGCGCGAGTATGACGATATTCTGACCGACAGCCTATGGCTGCTGGGCAAGCGCGACAATCAGGGGGCACACACGTCTGACTACTGGGGCAATTTCGCCCCCCAGATTCCCAATCAGGCAATGCGCCGCTTCACTCGGCAGAGCGAGTTAGTGCTTGACCCGTTCGCAGGGCAGGGCACAACACTTATCGAGGCGCGGCGACTGGGCAGGCACGCGATAGGCGTGGAGCTGAACCCAACGGTAGTGGAGACCGCACGCGAGCGTATCGAGGCACAGGAGAACCCCTACGCCGTGCAAACTGCTCTCCTGGAGGGCGATAGTGTATCTCTCGAAACTGTTGAGCGGGTGCGCTGCCAGATGAACGAGTGGGGCTTTGGGCAAGCGCAGCTGCTGATTCTCCATCCCCCTTACCACGACATCATCGCTTTCAGCGACGACCCGCGCGACTTATCGAACGCGCCGACGCTGGAGGCGTTCCTGAAGCAGTTTGAGCAGGTGGTATGCAACTTCGCGCCGCTACTGGAAACTGGGCGGTTCCTGACGCTGGTTATCGGCGACAAGTACGCGGGCGGCGAATGGATCCCGCTGGGATTTTACACGATGGAAGCGGTGCGTCGGCAGGGCTTTCGGCTCAAGAGTATCTGCGTGAAGGATTTTCACGAGACGCGCGGCAAGCGTGGGCAGCGTAGCCTGTGGCGCTATCGCGCCCTGAAGGGCAACTTCTACCTGTTCGGACATGAGTATGTGATGTTTTTTGTAAAGATGGCTACCGCTCTTCAGAGTGTCACGACCTGAATCTCAGCAAAGTTTGCAAGGCGTAGATCGTTCGTGAGAAACATGTCGCACTCTGCCAGCACTGCTGCGGCAAGATGAATGGAGTCCGCCAAATTGTAGCGATGGTAAGCGCGTATATCAGTCGCCTTGTCAATGACTCCCGACGTTAGGGGCATTACCTGATTTACATACTGCGTGAAAAACAGATCGAAGTCGGCAAGTAGGGCGAGGTTCCGCTGTCGCAAGGGCAGAATGCGACACTCTAATCGAGTCAATTCACAAACCACAAGCCAGTCGTCAGGTTGTAGATGCGCGCGAACACGCGCATAGAAGTTGGGCGTTTGCTCTACAAAGTAAATCACAGGCGCGCTGTCAAGATAAACTTTCCTCATCGTCTTCCTGACGCAGTTCACGAATGTACGCCTCTACCTCTTCGGGTGGCGTGGGGATATGCCCACGCGCGCGCTGACGCTCGTGAATAAGCTGTAAAATAGCTTCGCGTCCTGCAGAGGGTTCTTGATTGGGGCTTTCAGCGCAGATATGTATTTGCACTCGACCACGGACTGGAATAGGCTGTTCCAGAGTGATCGTTACGCCATCTTCGGTAGTACCGATTGCTTCATAAAAGGTTTTCATGGTTGTGCAAAACTCAGTATACCCGAAGCAAGAAGACCGCTACCGCCGTGTCACCAGGTAGATGATGCTGAGTATCAGCCAGATGATTCGGAGCGGCTCTTCGGCGGAGGCGCGTCGTTGGGGCGGTTCGGGTACTTCCACTGTGTCGCCGGGCAGGAGTTTCTCGTCGGGGCGTGTGCCCTGCGCCACCTCCAGCAGGTTCACCGTGATGCGCTGTTGCCTGCCGCGCTCGGTAGGGCGGAGGATGACAACCCGCTCCAGTATCGCGTTTGCTTTCGGTCCGCCCGCCGCCTCGATTGCCTGCGTGAGCGTCATGTTTTCGGCGTAGTTAATTAGCCCCGCGCGGTTCACCCCACCGCGCACCACGATAAACTGCCGCGCGGAGCGGAAGGGCACGGTAATCTGATCGCCCGGTTGGAGTTCCACATCGCCCTGCAGGGTGTTCAGGTTTACTGTGATTGGCTCGGCGCGGTTCGCGCGGCGGATTTGGATGCGTGCGGTATCGGCTTCGGGCAGTGTGCCGCCTGCTTTGCCCAACGCCTGAATCAGCGTCTTCGCCGCGTCGTACTCGAACGAGCCGGGCGAGCGCACCGCGCCCAGCACCAGCACATTCCTGCCCCCCGCGCGCAGGGGCACAAAGATACGGTCGCCCGGCTGCAGCAGCGGGTTCGCGCTCTCGTCGCCTTCCTGCACGAACTTGAGGTGGTTGAGGGTCAGCCGCTCGCCGTTGAGTCGTTCCAGTCGGACTGCGCTCAGGTCGGCGGTATCAGTAGGCTGTGCTTCTTTGAGGGCGTCGCTCAGTCGCCAGCCTGACTGCAAAACGAAATCGCCCCCACGGCGCACCGCGCCCTGTACCGTGACCTTCGCCTCCGCGCGCTGCGCGATTTCCACAGTGACTTTCGGGTCGCGATAGAACTGCCCTTCGCGCAGGCGTCGGGCGATTTCGGCGGCAAGCTCATCGGGCGTGCGCCCCGCTGCCTGCACCAGCCCAATCAGCGGCATCCGAAACGCGCCCGCCGAATCGACTACATACACCCGCGAGAGCGACTCGTCGCCTTCCACTGTAATCCGAAGCGAGTCGCCCGGCAGAATGCGCGGCGCATCCTGTGCCCAGACGCTCAGCAGCAACCACCACAATCCCAGCAGTCCGACCCAGCGCGTCATAGGCTATAGGATACCTGTTTAATGCATAGGGGTACGTGCTGTTGTAATCATCTCCTGCGTTCTTTGCAGTGTAAGCCCCCCGGACATGCGCCCGGCTTGCAATTTCAACAGGTGATCGGGTATATTTGCAACGCGCGGATTCTTAGACGCCTTATCTCCGTGTTTTTCCCATCTGCAAGGGCTTTGTGAACGCAACCCTGCCAGTACGGGAAAATTGCCCCCTGAAAGGCGTTCCAGAGTCCCCATCAAGCGCGCAAATACGGACAACGCGCAATTGGATTGCGCGTGGCATAGAAACGCCCTTGTCCACTGAGCTTCTGAGCTTGGTGACAAACCCGTAAGTCCTCACCTTCTTGGGAGGCGGGGCTGGAGGTTAATGCGTGAACCGATGCACTTACCAACCTATGCTCTGTGCGTGGAAAACGCCTTCGCAAACGGAGCAACGATGTGGAAGCGTGATCAAGTTTCTGCTAAAGGAGGTTAGCCTTCGTTAAGCGCATGGCGAAGCTGACCCCCATCCCTGCGCGGGAAGTCATACGCAAATTGCGCGCGCTGGGATATGAAGGTCCGTTCGGCGGTGGGAAGCACTCAGTGATGCGTCACCCTGAGACTGGCGTTAAAATCTCCGTCCCCCGCCATGCGAGTCGTGATCTCCCTGTAGGAACCTTACGAGCGATTGTCCGAGAAGCGGGAATCTCAATAGAGGAATGGGAAGCCCTATGAAAGCCTGCGTTTTGTGTCATTGATCCGTTTGCTGTGATAACACCCCAATTCCTGCCTCAGCCTGCAATAAGCAGGTTGAGGCTTTTCCAATACTTGGGGTTGCATATCACGCGGTATAGGCTAACTCCACATCACCCAACGTGGGCACTGGATCGCCAAAGCGAATGGCGGTTAACACCCACGCCTCAACTGCATCGCGCAGATTCTCGAGGGCTTCTGCAGGCGTATTGCCAAAGGTGATACAACCCGCCAAGTCGGGCACGGTAGCCGTGCAGCCATCTGGCTCGCATTCAATCACAGCACGCCGAACTGCTTCCTCAATATAGTCAGTGAACGGTACCTGACGCCTTACAGAAACCTGAGCCATCATCACTGAGGATTATACCCCATCGAGCGCGATAGTTAGCCTACCACTTCACCAGCACCGGATCCAGCGGTTGCAGGGTGAGGGTTCCCTCAACCGCCTCGCCTGTAATCAGATTCGTTCCCTTGATGGGCTGGTTCTCGGCGTTCACGAGGCGCACGGTGATGGGGTCGCGCGTGTAGTTGCACAGGCTGGCGACGAAGCCGTTCTCGTAGGGCGCGACGCGATAGCTTACGCCCCACACGGGCTGCTCGTTCTCGCCCAGCAGGCGCAGGGGACGCTCGACGCGCCAGTTGCCCAGCAGCGGCTGCAAGCGAATGAAGAGCCGTCGTGCGTCGGTTAGCGGATTGCGCTCGAAGGTCGTCATGCCAGGACGCGAGATGCGCCGCCGCCCGTAGCGGTCAAACTGCAGCGAAGGCTCCCCGAAACCCAGCACCTGAATCCCGCGCTGTTGACGCAGCGTGTCCAGCCCTGCGAACGCCTCGTCGGAAATATACTGCGTGTTGGCGATGATAATCCGCGACACATCGTCGGGCAGGCGACGCTCGGCGAGCTGACGCTCCGTCACGAACCCGACTCGCACGCCCAGCATGGTCAGCGCGATATAGAGGCTGTCGCGCGGCACGGTCGCGTCGACGCCCTGCATCATCATATCGTACTGCGAGTAGAGGATATACACATCAGGTTTCTGGTTCTGCAGCGCCGCGATATAGGGCGAGAGGCGGTTCAGGTCAAGCGTCGTGTGCGCCAGCGCTTCCACGATTTCAGGGCGATGTAGCAGGCTACCTGCGAAATCGCTCTTGGGGTCATCGGTGCGTTCCCATACCCAGAAAGTGGTCGCCGACAGTCCACGAATCGCCTCTTCCCACAGCACGGCGCGGGCATGTTTCGGCGACACATAGCGCGTCTCGCGGTCGCGAATGATATGGTTCTCGGAGTTGACCACGGGCGCGTCGCGCAGCGACCGCTGCAACTCATGCGCCAGCATGGTCGTGACCCAGCCGAACGCCCAAGGAGAGTCCTTGTCCCAGGTCGGGTAGGTGGAGGCATCGTTGCCGTTCAGCTCGCAGAACTCGGCGAAGCGTTCGGGGTCGACGCCGCGCGGCAACTCTCGGTCGTTGGTGAAGCTCCAGCTCATCAGTTTGGCATGCTTGGGCACGCCGGGCAGATGCTTCTCAATCGCTTTCGCCAGTTCCCGGTGCCAGTTGGCGAGCGTCTCAGCGTTGAACTCCTGCCATTCGGCGTAAATCACGCTCGTACCCTCGCTGGGCACGGGAATCTCGTCCCAGCTTTTGAAATCTGTCTTCCAGCGCGTGTTGAGCGTGATGAGGTTCTTGTGGCGATTCTGCAGCCACGCCCGCCACGCCTGCTGGTGCGGGGGCGATTCGGGCGACTCGGTATTAATTGGCTCGTTGGAGAGGCAGATGCTGAGCAACGCGGGCTGGTCTTTCAGCAACGGCGCGAAGGCGTCGATGTACTGGCGCAGCACTGTCAGGCTCTCCGGCGCGAACAGGCTGTATTTGATGAACCCGTCGCGTTGCTGGCGCAGCTGCGGGTACTGCTGGTAGACCCATTCGGGCATGTAGTGGGGGCTAATCAGGTAGTCCACCTTCACATTCGCGTCTGCAGCGCGGCGCAGTGCGGGTAGCACATCCTCCTCCATCGCTTTGAGGCTGACCACGCCGGGCTGGGGCAGGATGTCCCACACGCCGCGCTCAATCTGAATCAGGTTGAAGCCCATTTTGGGAAACTTCTCGATGTCGGCGCGCACCTGCCCGAAGTGTCCGAATCCGACGAAGAACACGGGACGGCGCGCTCGTTCGCCCGTGAGCGGGTTCACGGTTTCTGCAATCAGCGACGCGCCTTTGATTTCAACGGGAGAGGTTACATAGCGTGGCACGATGGGCAGGGGCTTCACACCGCTTAGTGCTTCCGCCAGCATCTGGTTCAGTCGCGCCGCCACACGCTCCATCTCATCGAGCTGCTGGTAGGCGCGTTGCAGCTGTCCCTTCTGTAAATCCTCGTTCACATAGCGCACGAACTCCTGCAAAATCGTCAGGCTCGCCTGGGGGTAGGCGATGTCCTGTCCGCTTTGGCGCACCTGTTCCAGTTGCGCTTCCCACTGGGGCAGTTGCGCACCTAAGTCGGACAGCCGTTTCTCCGCCAGCGCGCGCGTGAAAAAGCGCAGGGGGCGTTCGGTCTCGACCAGCGTCTGCCTGCCCTGTCGTATCTGGAGGCGCAGGGTCTGTTCTGGCGCGTTCGGCGCGTTGAACTCGAACTCGGCGCGGGTGTAGCCAGCGTTCAGGTTCACGCGCTGGCGGACACGCTGCTCGCCGAGCTGCGCTTCGACTTCCGCGTTGCGCACAGGTTGCGCGGTGTAGATTTCAAAGCCGATGCGTCCTTGTGCGGCGTTGAGGTACACCGCCTCGCCCAGGTCGTCGAGGGTCAGAATAGGGCGTTCGGGCGTTTCGGCAGGCACGAACGGCGTGGCGCGGTTGCCCGACTCCAGCTTCACAGCGTCGATCCACACGCCATCAGTCGGAGCTTCAATCACGATTACGAGATCAAAGTTGCTTTCGTTTTCTTTCGTGGCGAAGGTGATTTCGGCGCGTTTCCACAGACCGCGCGTATCTTCCAGCGGGAGTCGCACACGCCAGCCCTCCCCCCCGCCGATGAAGCCTGCATAGCCGTCGCGCGTCTTATAGCGGCAGCTGAGTGTGTAAATCGCGCCCGGCTGAACGGGAACGCCCCCCTCATAGCGCAACAGACCGTACACATCCGCCCCGAAGGGCGTCGTGTTGGTGAACTTGAGGCAGACCTGCCCCGTTGCGCCCGGCTCGGAGACGACCTGCACGCTGGAATCGGTATTGCGCTTGTCCCAAACCCAGCCAACAGGAAGGCTATTTTCTACAGTTTCAAAACTCGCGTTGCGGAGCAGGTTGGGGTTCGGGGTTGCTTCTATGGGAGTGAGGGTCAACTTCGCCTGTGTAAAGCCGTTTATCACCAGTCCCAGCCACAGCATCGCCGCTATCCTGCGCATGACTGCCCTCCTTATTGCGGAAGAGAGTATACCTGATTTTAGATGAGGCTGCAGGGGGTATAATCTGGGCATGACCGCGATATTGAATCCCGACTCGCTGGATGAGGAGATTGAGGTAATCGTCCGCACGGGCGCGTATTCGGACTCGCGGGAGCTGATTCGGCACGCGCTTGAGGTATTGCTCCTTGCCAATCCTGCGCTGCGGCGGGGCTTCGCAGTCAGG
>JAOAES010000167.1 GCA_026416655.1 Fimbriimonadales bacterium | reverse complement strand
CATCGCTCACATACGGAAGGCGAGCTGTTAGCCAGCAACGAACGGCTCGAGCTGCTGGGCGATGCGGTGCTGGGCTTGATTATTGCGGAATATCTGTACCAGCGATATCCGAACTGGGATCAGGGGCAGCTCTCTAAGGGGCGAGCGAGCATTGTGCGGGCGAGCGTGCTGTGTGAAGCCGCGAAACGCGCGGGCATCGCGAATCTATTGCGCCTCAGCCCGTCCGAAGAAGCGTCGGGGGGACGCGAGCGCCCCTCGATTCTCGCCGACGCTTTCGAGGCGGTGATTGGCGCCATCTATCTCGATTCAGGCTACAAAGCGGCGCGGGACTACACCTTGCAGCACCTCAAGCCGGAGCTGGACGCCCTCGAAGCAGGCGCGATGCCCGTGCAAGATTACAAGTCGCAACTGCAGGAGCGCACGCAGGCGTGGTGGCGCATCACCCCCACTTATGAAGTGGTGCAGGAGACAGGCACGCCCCACAATAAAACTTTCGTCGTGCGGGTCAAACTGCGCGATTTGATTGCAGGCGAGGGTGTTGGACCCAGTAAAAAACAGGCGGAGCAGAACGCCGCCGCCCAAGCCCTGCAATACACCGAACAGAACAGGAGGCTATTAGATGAAACCTTTGGCTGAGATTGGAGTCTTCGGCGGCTCAGGATTCTATTCGTTCCTCGACAAGGTGGAGGAAGTGAAAGTCGACACGCCCTACGGTCCCCCCAGCGACACGATTTCGATTGGCGAGGTGAACGGGCGGCGCGTGGCGTTCCTGCCCCGACACGGACGCAAACACACCATCCCACCCCACAAAATCAACTATCGCGCGAACCTGTGGGCGATGAAGGAACTCGGCGTGCAGGCAATCATTAGCCCCTGCGCCGCGGGAAGCCTGCAACGCCATGTGAAACCGGGCGACTTCGTCGTGGCGGATCAGTATGTCGACCGCACGCACGGACGCGCCGACACTTTCTACGAGGGTCCCACCGTTCACCATGTCTCGCCCGCCGACCCGTACTGCCCCGTGCTGCGTCAAATCGCCATCGAAGAGATTCGGGCGCACGGCATCCCCGTCCACGAGCGCGGCACAATCGTGGTCATCAACGGTCCCCGCTTCTCCACCAAAGCCGAGAGCAAGTGGTTCACCTCGATGGGCTGGGAAGTGATTAACATGACGCAGTACCCCGAGGCGTACCTCGCGCTGGAACTGGCAATCCCCGTGGTGAACATCTCGCTGATTACCGACTACGACAGCGGTCTGGTGGCGGAGGGCGAAGTCAAACCCGTCACGGCGGAAGAGGTGATGCACGTGTTCCACCAGAACGCCGAGCGCATCCGCAAGGTGATTTTCGGGATGATTGCGAAGATTCCGCCGAACTTCGAAAGCCCGATTCGCCACGCGCTGGACTATGCGAAGGTGACGGTGTAGGTCTACCAATCCACGCCCAGCGTCGCCTCACGCAGGGGAACCTTCGTGCGCTGGCTCAGCCAGCGCACGAGTTGATGCGACACCGGGTCGTATCGGTGGGCAGTGTGTACAGTAGAAAACTCGTAGCCGTCGCGGAAGCGAACCATGAAGTAAGGGTCGTCTTTGTACTTGATGTTCCCCGTCTGCGCGTGCTTGAATCGGATAATCGCGCCGATGTCGACCACATCGTCATGGGAGTAGAACCGCTCTCGCAGGCTCCAGAAACGGTTGAAAAAGAAGCCTTCGTGCGTGACGCGCGTATAGCAATCGATGCAGAGCAAAGTCAGGACTGCACTCAGGATTAGTGTAAACCCCCCAATCGTTCTTGCGATGCGATAGCTGAGCGGCGCATACAGGAGCGTGCGCACCACCAGCCAGTCCTCGCCTGCTACTTGACGCAGACGCCTTTCCAGCGCGAAGCTGGAGACGACCGCGCCCAGCAGCCCCGCTGGAATTGTGCAAGCCAAAGAATCGACGGGAATGAAGAAATGGTCGATGGCAGGATTCATGTACATCGCGTATTGAATGCGCGGGATAATGAAGTAGGCAAGCAGTCCGCATAGGATCGCCGTGGCAAGCGTCCACGCGCTCAGTCGATATTGCAACTGCACCGCCAGCTGTTGTTGAGCCAGAGTTGGGATGGGAATCTGCCCTTCTGCTTCCATGCGCGCCTGCGACCTCTCCAGAGCGCGCATAATCACGATCTGTGCGCTTGCGGAAGCCGGGATAACGACCAAAATGAGGGTAACCCATTCTGGCAGTCCCAACACCTCCTGCAACGGCAACACGATGAATATGAGCCATGCCACCGCCGCTAAAAGAACGAGCGCAACCCCGATCAGGCAGCCAGCGATTTCGCGCAGGCGCATCGTTGTGTCAGATTCTACCTCTCGCTCTCTTTCCCAAGCGCGTCGTGATTTCGTGGGGAGTGGTGCTCAGCAGGCGGGCGAGGGTCTCCACGCGCACTTCGGCGTCGCCGTCGCGCCCGATGAGCGTCGCAACATCGCCTACCTGCACATCAGGCAGGTCGGTCGCATCTACCATAATCATATCCATGCAGACGCGCCCGATCTGGGGAACGAGCTTGCCCTTGAGCGCGACGGGCGCACGGTTCGTCAATCCGATAGAGTAGCCATCGGCGTAGCCCACGCCGAGCGTGGCGACGCGCGTGGGACGCTTTGCTCGGAACCGCGCGCCGTAGCTCACGCCTTGCCCTTTCGGGATTGTGCGTACCGAGAGAACGCGCGTTCGCCAGCGCAGCACGGGTTTCAGGCTTTGACAAAGCGGATGCGTCTCCAGCCCCGCTGGGGCGATTCCGTACAGCAGTAGCCCACAACGCACAGCGTCAAGCAGGGTCTCGGACAGCGTGAGCAGTGCCGCGCTTGCCGCCGCATGCAGGGGCGTTTCGGGGAATCCCTCACCTCGCAGATATGCCACACTCTGTAAAAATAGCCGCAACTGCTCCCGCGTGAACTCTGGGTCGCTATCAGCACAGGCGAAATGAGTGAACACGCTCCGCCATTCCAGCGGCGCATCGGGGCGAAACGCTTGCAAAAATGACCCCAGCTGTTCGGGGGTCAGTCCCAGTCGACTCATGCCTGTATCTAACTCCAGATGCACGGGCAACGAACGCTCCCGTACCCTGGCAATCTCACACGCCTGTTGATACCCAGCCGGCGAGTCGATAACGCTTTCTACCCCGTATTCTGCCGCTGTCCGCCACTCTTCTGGCGTGGTGGGCGGGTAGAGGGTCATCACTCGGAACGACGGCTCCCGAATGGCTTCTCGCAGATCGATTGCCTCGTTCAGGCTCGCGACGACGAAGTGCCTCACGCCTGCCTGCAGTAGTGTGTGAACCGCGTTCACCGCGCCGTGTCCATAGGCGTCTGCCTTCACCACTGCCCAGAGCGTGCGCCCATCGCCGATATAGGCTTGCAGCGTTCGCGCGTTGTGTTGCAAAGCGGTGGGGTCGATTTCGATCCAGTTCGTTGCGTGTGCCACGCCGATATTGTACCGAGTCGGCGTCTCCTGTTAGAAAAAAACAGCGGGTCGGGCGCACTGTGCCCGACCCGCTGCGACATGGATGCCTGTCGGACTTACTGACAGGTCTGATCTTCGGAGTCGGTCACGCCCGTGCCGGGGATGCCATGCAGGTCGTTGTACGGACCGTTCACGCCGCTACCCGTGCTCTGCACCGCCTGAAGCTGCGCCTCGCTGGCAAGCAGCCCCTCACCGGCGACCTCACGCCAGTTGTAGTAGAAGTTGTTCGCACCCACGCGGGTTGCCTGACCGTTGTAGGCGGTAGCGGGCGTGGGGAACTGCTCGCGCGGCGCAATGTTCCGCACTGCGTTCCAGCGCCACCACTTCGCATGCCCGTCGGCGAAGTTAATCACCAGACCTTCCTTGTGGCGGGCAAAGCCCAGGAAGTTGAAGTATTCCAGCGCAGCGCGGTCTTTCAGGTAGCCGTCGAACAGCATAACCGTGTTCACCGGCGACTCCAGAAGGGCAAGTTTAGCCACAGGCGTGCGCTTCTGAACGATGGGACAGAAGTTCTCAGCGAACAGACCGAGGTTGGGGATGTAGCCCACATAGCGGAAGGTGCCCAGGGCGGGTGCGGGGGAGCCTGCGTTCTGCACACGCTGAGGCCAGTCGATGCCGGGGCGATAGCTGGGACAAACGAAGATCTCGACATTCTTGATGTAGGGCGCCAGCACATCGTAGATAGCGACCAGCGCCAGTTGACCCGCGTTGTTGCGCCCGAAGTAGGCGCTCATGGGGAAGGTCTCGTCGTAGTCCTGCGCGTACATCAGCACACTCGTAGCAATCTGCTTCTGATTGTTGGTACACTGCGTCTGACGAGCGCTCTCACGCGCCTGCGCAAAGACCGGGAACAGAATGGCAGCCAGGATCGCGATAATCGCGATAACGACCAGCAGCTCAATCAGCGTAAAACCCTTGCGATTCATGGTTCTGCTCATACCTCCTATAGGTGTCGTTCCTCATAAGGAAAAGGCAGTCCCGCTAAACGGGGCTGCCCTCCTGGGAGTTCCCCAATTATACCCCAAATAGGAGTTTGTCAAGTGTCTGACGAAAAAAGCCCGTATTTTTGGGGTGTCGATTTAGACTATCTGGGGGAGCGGTTTGTTTCATAGCGCGACGGTCGAGGGATGCCGAGAGCGTAGCGTCTACGTCTTGCGGAGACTTTGTCAGCGGGGACGCCAACGCGACGTACGTATTTTGCGTAGCGTTGGCGTCCCCGCTGACAGCTTGGGATATCGTTATCGAACTCGCTTATAAGATCTCCGACGCCGTGATGATGCTCTGCGCGATGTCCTTCATGGTCTTGTTCTGATTGCGTGCCATGAAGTGGATGCGTCGGAACGCTTCCGATTCGCTCAGTCCGAGCCGATCCATCAGAATGCCTTTGGCGCGTTCGATAAGTTTGCGTGTTTCGAGAGCTTCTTGCAGTTCGCGTACTTCTTTATCTTTTGCTTGCATTTGCTGGAATCGGGTAAGCGCGACATTGATTGCGGGCGCGAGTTCCTGTTTACGGAACGGTTTCAGCAGATAGGCGTACGCGCCTGCGGCGGTGGCTTGATTGACCAGTTCCTCTTCGGCGTAGGCGGTGAGGAACACAATCGCGCAGGGGTGCTGCGCCACAATCTGTCGCGCCGCCTCGATGCCGTCCATCAGTGGCATACGAATATCCATAACAATCACATCGGGTTGCGTCTGGAGCGCGATGCGCACGGCGTCTTCTCCCGTCTCTGCCTCTCCGACGACCTCGTAGCCCAGTTGCTCGAGCTGGGTGCGCACCATCAATCGAGTAAGTTCCTCGTCCTCCGCAACCATTACACGAATTGGTGATTTGTGCATGTCCATAGTTCCCTCCATCTCTCGCTAAGTTCGCTTCGCTTGTTGTACGGTGGACCGGCGCGCCATTTCCAGTTTGCCTGCTGTCGTGTAGCAGGGGCTGTCGGATGTGATAGGGAGTTGTACCACCTCCCGAGTGAACGCTGACTGGTAAATGGCGGTGATAAGTTCAAGCGCGCGCCGCCCTTCGGTGGCGGGTACGCGCGGCTCGCGTTGCTCCAGAACACTGAACACGAAATCGTGAATCTCGGCGGTATGACTGTGGAGTTCCTGTTCAGGGACGCTGCGGCAGGCTTCGGCAATTTGCAGGTGGCGTTCCTCCTGACGCGAATGGGGGCGGAACGGGAAGAGTTGAATGGAGCCCTGCGCGCCCAGAATCAGCATCCGACTGGAGTCGGCTTCCAGCTCGGCGCAGGTGGTGGCGCAGAAACTGGCGCGCAGGTTGTCCCAATAGAGCGTCGCCAGACACCAGTCCTCCACTTCGATTTTATGGGCGACGGTATCGATCTCGGCGTACACGCGCTGGGGCATCCCCAGTAGGTAGATGAGGAGGTCGATGTGGTGGGCGGCTTGATTGATGACTGCGCCGCCGCCTTCGGTCGCCCACTTCCCGCGCCATGTGTTCTCGTAATACATCGGGCGTCGCCACCAGAGACAACTCGTCTCGGCGTAGAAGGGCTTGCCGATAAGCCCCCGCTCCAAAATGAGCCGCGCGCGCTGCACATCGCTCACGAAACGCAACTGGAACACCACGCCCAGGTTGCGCTTGGCTTTCTGCGCCGCGCGAATCATGGCGTCTGCTTCCTCCAGACTAATCGCCAGCGGTTTTTCGACCAGCACATGTTTGCCTGCCTGCAACGCCGCAATCGCGATGGGAGCGTGGAGGTGGTGGGGCAAACACAGGCTCACGACTTGGATATCGTCGCGCTTGAAGATCTCCTCGTCCTCGCTGCTCCAGACGGGAATTTCGTAGCGTCGTGCGAACGCGCGTGCGCGTTCCTCGTCGATATCGGCAACGCCAATCAGGTGCGCCTTCGCGCCCAGCATCTGATAGGCTTTCGCGTGCGCTGCGGCGATGCCGCCTGCCCCAATAATCCCTACACCAACGGTCTCCATCGCTTGCTCCCGGTCAAGTCCAGTCTTCTGGGACGCGAGCCGTGCCTTTATTGTACCCGTTTCCGCACAACGGTCATGCAAGTCAAGGTATACTGCAGGCGATGACGCCGTTTTTCTACGATTCGGCGATTGAGCAGTATCAGTTCAGCGAGTCGCATCCGCTCAAACCCCAGCGGCTCCTGCTGCTGCGCGCCCTGATGGAATCGTACGGGCTGACCGAATCGCTGGACTGGCGAACTCCGGTTCCTATAGACGATTGGGAGTTGCGCCGTGTTCACACCGCCGAATACATCGAGGTAGTGCGCCAGCTCAGTGCGGGCGCGCCGGTGATGGGAGCGCATCGCTGGGGCTTCTCGGAATACGGCGACAATCCCCCGTTTCTGGGGATGTGGGAAGCGGCGCTGGCGTACACAAGCGCGACGGTCGCGGCTGCGTATGCCGTGCGCGACGGTGCGCCCCTCGCGATTAACATCACGGGCGGGCTGCACCACGCCATGCCCGACCGCGCCAGCGGATTCTGCGTGTTCAACGACCCTGCCATCGCCGTGTGTATCCTGCGCGAGCGGTTCGAACGCGTCGCGTATCTGGACATCGATCTCCATCACGGCGACGGCGTGCAGTGGATTTTCTATCGCGACCCCAGCGTGCTGACGGTCTCCATCCACGAGAGCGGCACGTGGCTCTTTCCGGGCACGGGCTTCGTGAACGAGCTGGGCGAAGGCGAGGCGGAGGGCACCTCGGTCAACATACCGCTCGCGCCGTACACCGACGATACGCTCTGGTGGGAAGCGTTTCAGGCGGTGGTTCCTGAGGCGTTCGAACGGTTCCAGCCGCAGGCGTTAGTGCTGCAGATGGGCTGCGACCCGCACTATTTAGACCCGTTGGGGCATCTCTGTCTCACCGCGCAGGGCTGGCTCCGCGCGGTGCAGTGGGCGCGGTCGCTGGGGCTACCGACGGTGGCTCTGGGCGGTGGGGGCTACAACCTGACCACCGTGCCGCGTATGTGGACGCTCGCGATAGCGACGCTGATGGGCGCCACACTGCCCGACGAGACGCCCACACACTTTATCTGGCACGAGCGTATCCCGACCCTGAGCGATCACGCCTTCCCCCCCATCGACCCCGCCGACCGGGAGTACGCGCGTCGCTACGCCGAACAGCAAATCGGCTTCTGGCGACGGTTCTGGGGATAGCGTCGCTATACGGGGAAGCCGAACGCCTGGAGCATCTGACGCCCTTCCTCAGAAATCCGTTCGGGAGTCCACAACGGGTCGAAGGTGAACTCCACATGAACATCCTGGACGCCCGGGATGCTCATCGCGCGATGGCGAATTTCGTCGGCAATCATATCGCCGACGGGACAGCCAGGCGAGGTAAGCGTCATCAGGATCGAAACCTCGCCCGCGTCCGAGACCTGTAGGTCATACACCAGCCCGAGATCCGCGATGTTCAGCGGTATCTCGGGATCGTACACATCGTGCAGGATTTCCCACACTTGGTCGCGCAGGCTGTTCATGCGATGCGCACCCCCGACATCATCGCCTCAAGGCGGCGGATACGCTCCTGCACGGGCGGATGGGTGCTGAACAGCGCCATGATGCCCCCACCGCGCAGCGGGTTCACGATGTACATATGCGCTGTGGCGGGCTGAGCGTGGGCGTTGGGGATGCGCTGCGCCGCCGCTTCGAGCTTGCGGAGTGCGTTCGCCAGTCCAATCGGTGTGCCGGCGATTTCCGCGCCCGTCTTATCGGCTTCGTACTCGCGTGCGCGGGAGATAGCGAGCTGCACAATCATCGCGGCGAACGGCGCAACAATCGCCAGCGCGAGCGCCGCCAGGGGGTTGGGCGCGTCCTCGTCGCGACTGCCAAAGAACAGAGTTGCGTAGTAGAACATGTTCGCCAACATCGAGATTGCGCCCGCAATGGTGGCGGCGACCGCCATAATCAGCGTGTCGCGATTCTTGATGTGCGCCAGCTCGTGGGCAATCACGCCCTTCACTTCCTCGTAGTTCATCATCTGCAGCAGCCCCTGCGTGACGGCGACCACGCCGTTCTGCGGGTTGCGCCCGGTCGCGAAGGCGTTCGGCTGCATATCGGGCACCAGGTAGAGGCGAGGCATCGGCATGTTCGCCCGCTGCGTCATCTCGCGCACCATCTGATAGAGTTCAGGCGCGTCACGCTCCGACAGCGGCTGCGCCCCCGACATCGCCACCACCAGCTTATCGCTGAACCAGTACGAGCCGAGGTTCATCAGCGCCGCAAAAATCAGCGCGATAACCATCCCCGCTTGCCCGCCAAGCAGGTTTCCAATCCAGACCAGAATCAGTGTGAGAGTAGTGAGCAACAGACCGGTTTTCAACAGATTAAACATACGCTTACCCTCCGAGGCTATTATACCAGATGGAGGCGTGCGTGGTTCCCCGATCCCCTTGACATCATAGCGGAGTTGCAGGTATAGTCATATTGCTGTGCTGACACGTGCACGTTGGTGGCTGCTACTGCTTGTCGCCCTGCTGAACAGTGGGGGGATGGGCTACTGGGTTTGCCACGACCAGGTGCGCAGTGGCAGCTTCTGGCTGAAAGTCTGCAGCGAGGATGTGAGCGCGCCGTGGAGCTTAGAGTTACCACCTTCTGCCAACGACACTGTTCGGATTGACGCCCGCGCGTGCGATTGCCACTTTGTGCGCATCGACGCCCCGCCGCCCACCGCGCCTGTCTGGCAAGCGTTCGTGGCGTGGGGCGAGGCGCTGCTGATGCCAGAGCCTGTGATTGGCACAAGCGCGACGCAGCACTGTGCGTGCTTGTCGCATCCCATAGCCCCACCCCCCGACAATCCTCACACTCAGACCCCTGCTTTCCGCGCCCCACCTGCTGGCTAACCCCGCGTCGCACGGACAGTCTTGTCCGTGCAATCTAAAAAACTTCAATCGCGCACGGACATCCCGTCCGTGCTTAGGTTCAGTGTCTTGGTGGGCACGGACAGGACTGTCCGTGCGACGGAGTCAGCAGGAGGCGTTATGCGAAGAGTGTTCTATCTGTTCGCAGGGATTGGAATCTTGAACGGTATGTGGGCGCAGCCCGCTGATGTGGAGAGTGCGCTGGCAATCGCCCTACAGCGCAACCCTCAGGTACGGGCGTTGCGGATGGAGCGAGAGAGCGCACGGCGACTGCAACGGAGCGCAGCCGCCCTCAGCGCGCCCACGCTATTGCTCGCGCCTGCCCTCACCGCAGGCGGCACCGGGGAAGAACTGCTTGTTAATCAACCGTTAGAGATGACGGGCGTGCGTCAGGCGCGGACGCGCGTCGGACAGGCGCAGTACGAACTCACGCGCATCCAGACGCTCGTGGAGCTGAACGATTTGCTGGCAGAGGTCGCCGCCGCTTACTACGAATATGCCTATCGCCAGCGCATCGCTGAAACCGCACAGGGGGCGTTGCAACTCGCCGAGCGCACGCGCGAGACGATTCAGCGACAGGTCGAGGCGGGCGCACGGGCAGGCGTCGACCTGATTCAGGCGGAGATTGAGCTGGAGCGTGTGCGCCAGCATGCCCTGCTGCGCCAGACGGAGGCGCAGGCGGCGGCGGAGCGGTTGAAAGCGCTACTGGGCGGGGATTGGGACATCCCTCACCCCCCAGCCCCCTCTCCCACGCAGTGGGAAAGTAGGGCAACGAATGAAGGCGACCTCCTCCCCCTCCGCCTGCAAGCCGCCCGCCTGCAGCTGGAGCAAGCCCTTGCCCAGCAGATTCGCGCCGAAGCTCTGCCCGATGTGGGCGTGCAGGCGCGCATCGAGCGATTTCAAGGCGAGCGCACTCGCCCCGCCTACGGCTTGACCCTCAGCCTGCCCCTGATAGATTACGGCGCACGCCAGAACCGCCTGCGCGCCCAGAACGCCCTGATCGAGGCGCAACGCTTGCGCCTGCAGCAGACGCGCCTGACGCTAAACGCTGAACTGCGCAACGCCGAGCAATGCTTGCAACAGGCGCAAGCCCGCGCCGAAGCCTATCAAAGAACCATCCTGCCCCGCGCCCAGCAACTGGCGCAAGCCGCCCAAGTCGGGCTGGAGGCGGGGCAACTGAGTATCCTGCAGCTGCTGGAGGCGCAACGCACCGCCCGCGCCGCCCAAGAAGAAGCCTTAGAAGCCGAACTGCAACGCAAGCTCAGCGAGGTCGCGCTGCAACGCCTGCGCGGCGCGTTCATTCCGAAGGAGGTGGAGTGATGAAGGCAGAACAGACCACACCCACGCCCCGCAAGGGGGGGCAAATCGCAACGGTTCTTGTGATAGTCGCACTGGGGGCGGGCGTCCTCTGGCTGTTGAACCGCCCCGCGCCCGAAGAGACGACCGCCGCCGAAACGCCGACCACCCTGCCCGAAACCATAACACTGTCATCCGAAAGCCTGCAACTGGCGCAGCTGGAAACCGCCCCGCTGCAGCCCCAGTCGCTCACGCGCACGCTGACGCTGTTTGGACAAATTGAGCCTGTGCCAGAGAACCTGGTGAACCTGAACTCGCGCGTGACGGGGCGTGTGCTGGAGATACGAGCGCATGTGGGCGATACGGTCAAGCGCGGGCAAGTGCTGGCAGTGCTGGACAGCGAGGAGATTCATCGGGCGGAGGTGGCGTATGCGCAGGCGCGTCGGGAGCTGGCGTTCGCCCGCGCCGAGCTGGAGCGTCGTAAGCGGCTGGCGCAGCTGGGCGCATACAGTAGCCCTGCGCTGGAGGAGGCTCGGACGAGGCTGACCCAGGCGCGCGCCGAACTCCAGACTGCCGAAACCGACGCCCGCAACGCCCAGAACGCCGTGCAGTCTGCGCAGGCGAACCTGAGCAAGGCGCAGACCGCCCTACAGCAAGCCCGCGCCCAGCTCGCCCGCGCCGAACGCCTGCTCCAAGCCCAACTGATTGCTCAGCAGGAATACGAAGCCCTCCGCGCTCAGCATGACATCGCGCAGGCGGAGGTGGAGACGGCGCAAGCCCAACTCGATTCCGCTCGCGCCGCGCTTCAAGCCGCCCAAACACGCCTGCAAACCGCGCGCGAGCAGTTCCAGATTGCGCAGCAGCAAGCCGAACGCGCCGAGCAGGTGTTCAAGGGGCAGTACCTGACCACCAAAGAGGTCGCCGAAGCGGAAGCCGCCTACCGCCAGGCGCAACTTGCCGTCGAAGCCGCGCTGGACGAACTGCGCCTGCTGGGGGGCAAGCCCGACGGGGGACACCAACTGGTCATCACCGCGCCGTTTGATGGGCGCATCGCGTCGCTTGAAGTCACTGTCGGCGAGACCGTCACGCCCGACAAGCCGATGTTTCGCATTCTGAACACCCGCGCCGTGTGGGCGAGTTTTGACCTCTATCCTGAGGATGTGCCTTCTGTGCGCGTAGGGCAACCCCTCCGCTTCACTGCCGACTCGGTTCCGGGCATAGCGTTCGAGGCGACCGTGCAGCTGATTATGCCCGAAGCTGACCCCAACAAGCGCGTGGTGCGGGCGCGCTGCGTGGTGAACAACCCCGACCCGCGTCTCAAACCGGGACTGTTCCTCCGCGCCGAGCTGCCGATTGTGCTGGAACGCAACGCCCTGATTGTGCCTGCGGAAGCTGTCCAGCGCATCGAGGGCGAGCCGTACCTGTTCGTGGCGACGGGGCGCGAGGGCGAGTTCGCCCTCCGCAAAGTGGAATTGGGGCAGACGGTGAATAACCAGGTCGTCATCCGCAGCGGCGTGAAGGCGGGCGAGCGCGTGGTCATCCGCAACGCCTCGCTCATAACAGGCATGCTGTTCGGAGGAGGGGAGGAATAATGTTAGAATCGCTCATCCGCTTCTCGGTGCGCAATCGCGCAGTGGTCCTGGTGCTGACGCTCTTTCTGGTGGGGATTGCCGTCTATCAGGCGACGCAGTTGCCCATCGACGCCGTGCCCGACATCACCAACAAGCAGGTGGTCATCAACGCGCTTGCGCCCGGACTGGCGGCGCAGGAGGTGGAACGCCAAATCACCTTCCCCATCGAACTCGGTCTGGCGGGGCTGCCCTATCTCAAGGAGACGCGCTCCACCTCGATGTTCGGGCTGTCGCAGGTGACGGTGGTGTTCGAAGATTCGGTGAACCTTTACTTCGCGCGACAGCTGGTGAGCGAGCGACTACAGGCGATTCAAGCCGAGTTGCCGCCCGGCGTACGCGCTGAGATGGGACCCGTCAGCACGGGGCTGGGCGAACTGGCGCATATCGAGGTGCGCAACCCGAACCTGAGCCTGATGGAGCGCGCTGCCTTAGCCGACTGGACTATCCGTCCGCAGCTGCTCACCGTGCCCGGACTGGCGGAAGTCACGCGCTGGGGCGGCGAGACGCGCCAATACCTCGTGGAGATTGACCCCCAACGGCTCGAATCGTACGGCTTGAGCCTGCGCGATGTGATGGAGGCGCTGGAGACCAACAACCAGAACGCGGGCGGGGCATACATCCTGCGCGGGGCGCAACAGGCGATGGTGCGCGGCGTGGGACAGATTACCTCGCTGGACGACATCCGACGCATCGTCATCGCCGCGCGCGACGGCGTCCCCATCACCCTGGAGCAGGTCGCGCAGGTCAAGGAAGCCCCGGCTGTGCGCTATGGCGCATTCACCCAAAACGGCGAGGGCGAGCAGGTCTATGTGCTGAGCCTGCTGCTCATCGGTGAGAACGGGCGCGTGGTGGTACAGCGCGTGAAAGACAAACTGCTCGCTATCGAGAAGTCGCTGCCCGCTGGCACGAAACTGATTGCGCATTTAGACCGCTCCAAGCTCGTGAACGGCACGCTGCGCACCGTGCTGCGCAACCTGACGGAAGGCGGGCTGCTGGTAATCGGAATGCTGTTTCTGTTCCTGCTGCAACTGCGCGCCGGGCTGATTGTGAGCAGTATGATTCCCCTCTCGATGATGTTCGCGGTGCTGGGCATGCGTGTGTTCGATGTGTCGGCGAACTTGATGAGTTTGGGGGCGATCGACTTCGGCTTGATTGTGGACGGCGCGGTGATTATCGTGGAGAACACGGTGCGCCGTCTGTCGGAGGCAGTGCATGCGGCGGGCGCGCCCCTCACGCGCGACGAGCTGGAACGCCTCGTGCATGACAGCACAGTAGAGGTCATCCGCCCTGCGCTGTTCGGGGTGTTTATTATCATCGGCGCGTATGTGCCCATCCTGACGCTGGCGGGCGTGGAGGGCAAGATGTTCCGCCCGATGGGGCTGACCGTCATCTTCGCGTTGCTGGGCGCGATGCTCCTGTCGCTCACGGTCGTGCCCGCGCTGTGTGCGCAGTTCCTCAAGCCGCAGGCGGAGCGCGAGAACCGCGCGCTGGTGTGGCTGGCACGGCTTTATGAGCGCATCCTGCGCTGGCACTTAGACCGACGCGCCTTCACGCTGAGCCTCGCGCTCGTGTTCGTGGCAATCTGTTTCAGCCTCTTCACGCGACTGGGCAGTGTGTTCGTGCCCGAACTGAACGAGGGCAACATCGCGATTTCGGGATTCTACCCGCCCGACACCTCGCTGGAGGAGGTCGTGCAGCTGTCGGGCAGGCTGGAGCGACGCCTGCGCGCGCAGTTCCCCAACGAAATCGCGCACATTTTCACGCGCATCGGACGCCCCGAAGCCGCCACTGACCCGATGCTCAACAATCAGGTGGACATCATGATTGAGCTGCACCCGCCTGACCGCTGGAAACGCGCCCGCACCAAAGAGCAGCTGGTCGATCAGATGGCGCAGGAGGTCGCCAAGATGCCCGGACTCTCGGTCGGCTTCACGCAGCCTATCAAGATGCGCATGGACGAGATGATTGAGGGGCAGGGCGTGCGGGCGGATCTGGCAGTGAAGATTTTCGGACCCGAGCTGGACGAGCTGAACCGCATCGGGCGTCAGGTGGAGGCGATTCTGCGGCAGATACCGGGCGCGGCGGATGTGTCGATGGAGACGATGGAGGGCTTGCCGCAACTGCAAATCGCGCTCAATCGCGAGCGGATGGCGCGCTACGGCGTGCATGCGCAGGATGTGATGGACGCCATCGAGGCGGCGCTGGCAGGTAAAGTCGCCACGACCGTCGTGCAAGGCAACCAGAAGATAGAGGTCGCCCTGCGCCTGCGCCCCGAATACCGCAGCACGCCCGACGCGATTGGCAGACTGCTCATCCCCACTCCGGACGGGATGCGCGTGCCCCTGAGCCAGCTCGCGCAGATACAGGTCGTTGAGGGACCGGTGCGCATCAATCGCGAGAACGGGCAGCGGCGCGTGCTGGTGCTGGCAAACGCGCGCGGACGCGACTTAGGCTCCGTAGCAGAAGACGCTCACAAGCAGTTAGCGAAACTGCAGCTGCCCGTCGGCTACTGGATCGAGTATGGCGGGGCATATGAGCATCTCGTGTCGGGGCGTGCGCGGTTGAGCATCGTCGTGCCCGCCACCTTCGGCGCGATTCTGATGTTGCTCATCCTCGCGCTGGGCAACCTGCGCTACGCGCTGATGGTGTTCACCGCCATCCCGTTCGCGCTCACGGGGGGCATCCTCGCCTTGCTGGTGCGTGGGATGCCGTTCTCGATGTCGGCGGGCGTGGGCTTCATCGCGCTGGGCGGCATCGCCGTGCTGAACGGGCTGGTGATGATGAGCGCGATTAACCAGTTGCGCCAGCGCGGGCTGAGCTGCGCTGAGGCGGTGATGGAAGGCGCGAAACAGCGCATGCGCCCCGTGCTGATGACCGCCGCCGTGGCGAGTTTCGGCTTCCTGCCGATGGCGACCTCGCACGGCATGGGCGCGGAGGTGCAACGCCCGCTCGCCACCGTCGTGATTGGCGGGCTAATCACCAGCACCCTGCTCACGCTCATCGTGCTGCCCACACTCTACGCCTGGATTGAGGGCTACCTGGAAGCGCGGGCGCAACGGCGGATTCGGATGGCGTTGAGCGGCGAGTAGCACAGAGGTAAAGTATCCCCATGCCTGTCAATCCCCTGCAATGGGTACGGTTTGAGTCGATCGTGGCGCCGAGTCGTGTGAATGCCTGTAGCAAAATACGACAAGAGTCGGGTATAATGCCGTTGTCCAACCTGGGCGACACTTCGCGGAGCCCGTAGCGGTTTCGCAAAGGGAGGTTAATCATGCAACAGCGAAGGAACGCTATCAGGGGTGGATCGTGGCGATGGCTGCTGTTGAGTGTGGGCATCATCGCGCTGTGCGCGATTGGCTGTGCGGAAAAGCCTCGTCCCGATCAAAAAGTGACGACGAAAATCGTAGAGCGGCGCGAGTTGACGCCGCCGCCGACCTTGTTTGAAGTGAATCGGCGCTTGCCCCCGCGCCACAAGGTGTTGAAAGCGGAAGGCAAACCGGGCGAGAAGGTGGTCGTCTGGCGTGTCTACTATCGCAACGGCAAGGAGATTAAGCGCGTCAAGCTGGAGGAGCAGACGCTGGAGCCACCACAGCCCCGCATCTATGAGATTGGCGTACACGGGCACATCGCCTCGCGTGGCGCGGTCGGACGAAACGGCTCGTTCCGCACCGCCAAAATCGTGGAGATGCACGCCAGCGCGTACACGCCCCATCGCAGCGGCGGCGGCACCGGGTCGGGCTACACCGCCAGTGGGCTGCCTGCAGGCTACGGCTTGGTAGCGGTCGACCCGCGCGTTATCCCGCTCGGCACGGTGCTGTATGTCGAGGGCTACGGGATGGCAATCGCCGCCGACACGGGACGCGCCATCAAGGGACACGAGATCGATCTGTGTTTTGCCACGCGCCAGCAGGCGCTGCAGTTCGGCAGGCGGAAGGTGCGCGTGCATATCCTGCGCGTGGCGCCCGCCGCTTCCATCCCCAAGCCCCCAGACGACGACGCAACGACGCCCGATGACGAACCGGGCGACTCGCCATGACGACGGTACTGCCCCGCGCGCACTCGCATAACGACTACTGGCGCAAGCGCCCCCTGCAAGACGCGCTGGAGTGCGGGTTCTGCAGCGTGGAGGCGGACATCTTTCTGGTGGACGGTCAACTGCTCGTGGGACACGATCCCCACGAGCTGCGTCCCGACCGCACGCTGGAGTCGCTCTACTTGGCACCGTTGCGAGCGCGCGCGAAACAGCATCGAGGCAAAATCTACCCTGACGCGCCCCATTTCTACCTGCTTATCGACGTCAAAAGCGATGCCCAGTCTACCTATGCCGCCCTCCATAAAGTGCTGGCGCAATACGACGACCTGTTCACGCGCTTCGAGGGCGAGCGCAAAGTGGAGCGCGCCGTGCAAGCAGTGCTTTCGGGCAATCGAGTCTCGCTGGAGCAGCTCCAGCGTGAGCGGGTGCGGTTTGTGGGCTATGACGGCAGGCTGGGCGACCTGAGCGGCAACGCGCCGCCCACGCTGATGCCGTGGGTCAGCGACAACTGGGTTCGCCTGTTCCGCTGGAACGGGCGCGGTGCATTCCCCGAAGAGGAACAAGCCCGACTGCGTCAGCTCGCCCAGCAAGCCCATGCAAAGAGCTATAAACTGCGCTTCTGGGCGACCGCCGACCTACCGGCAGTGTGGGAAGTGCTGTGGGACGCGGGCATCGACCTCATCGGAACCGATGCGCCTTTTGAACTGCGCGACTTCATGTGGGGTAAACTGAAAGCGCAGCGACGATGAAACGCATCGAGGCAATCATCCGCCCTATCCGATTCGAGGCGGTCAAGGAAGCGTTGAACGACATCGGCGTCTTCGGCATGACGATTACCGATGTGCGCGGATTCGGGCGGCAACAGGGGCATACCGAAAAGTATCGGGGCAGTACCTACACCACGAACCTGTTGCCCAAGATAAAGATCGAGGTGGTCGCGCCGGACGAGCGTGTAGAAGAGATTATCGGTGCGATTATCGAGGCGGCGCAAACGGGCGAAATCGGCGACGGGAAGATATTCATCAGTGAAGTGGAAGAGGTTGTCCGCATCCGCACGGGCGAACGCGGCGAGGCGGCGCTGTAGCTTGCTTACCCCACGAACAAAAACTCGCAATTCTACACGGAACCCACCCCTGCATTCTCGCTGTCCAATAGCCGATAATTGCTTCGGTGGGCAACGCCTTCCGAAATTACACTACGAGGGACGACCATGTCAAGGCGTGAGTTGAAGGTCGTACGATTGCTGGAGCCGGAACTCTGCACGCGATGTCGTTTCGCCGACATCGCCGATGTGGAGATGGCGGATGGGCGGGTGCAGCGGATGCTCTACTGCCGAAGGCTGGATTGCGACAACTGGGACTACGGGTCTGCGGAACCTGCGAAGCGGGTCGAACTGTCTAAGGGGTCAGAGGATTGGGACGATGCCGCATGAAAAGCGTCTGGCAGAAGCCGCGCGAGCGGGGTTGGGGTTGGTGAGGTTTTGCATGCCTGTACCTCCTCCTGCAGAGCGCGATTTGCGATGCGGGGCGCAAGTCGCGCTGAACGAGTCGCTGGTGCGAATCGACGATGCGGGGCGTCGATTCGCCCAGCGCCTCCAGCAGGCTCATCGCGACTAACGTTTTCATCCCTCCCACGCACGCGCCCTACACCACAGCGCCGGGAACGCCCACTCCCGGCGCTGCCCCAATTAAAAAGCCCCTGCCCTCTCAACAGAGAACAGGGGTGGAAAGTGCCTTGAAGCCACTCTTCAGCGGGAACGAGTTTCCTCGAACACGCGGATGTCGCCACGCACGACCGCGCCGCGATAGGCAAACGCCGGGTCGGCGTCGGGCGCCGTGCGGAAGGCAACGCCAATCGTATCGGGATCACCGCTGGTGCTGTCAGGCGCGCGATTGTCCGCAGCACGCACGAACACGATGCCCTGCGTGCGGCGAACGCCCTGACGGGTGCGCACCGTAAGCCAGCCACGCCCCGCGAACTCGGCGACTTTGTTCTCCGCATCGACCGCGAGGCGTCCCACTTCGGGCATATGGACAACGGCAACGCCGTTTTCCCCGCGCACTTCGATCTCGAAGCCGCCGCTCAGACGCGACTGGTTATTGAACGTCAGTTCCTTAACAGCGAAACGGAACTGAGCGTTCGGTCGCTCCGCATCAGGTCCAGCCGCCAAACCTTGCCCTGCCGCTCCCCGCAAAGTCGCCGTCTGCGCGTACGCCAGTACCGCGACTGCGCCGATGGCGCCAAGCCACAACAGTTTATGCTTCATCGCATATACCTCCTTCAGTGAATTAGTCAGAAAGCCTACGCTCTCTGCCGCCTAATTATACGCTATGGTTCAGTAATTGTTCGGTGAGGTATTGTTATAGCCGCTATGGACGAGCAACTGTTGTGGGTTCCCAGTCGGGGCAAGCGGATGGCGGCGGTGTTGCACCTGCCCGATGGGCGCGGGCGCGCGCCTGCCGTGTTGATGTGTCACGGGTTCACCGGGCATAAAGCGGAGAGCCACCGCCTGTTTGTGCATACGGCGCGGCGACTTGCACAAGAGGGGATGGCAGTGCTGCGCTTCGACTTTCTCGGTTCGGGCGATAGTGAGGGGCTATTTGAGGAAATGACCATTCGTGGCGAGGTGGAAGACGCGCTGAACGCCCTGAACTTTCTGCGCGAGCAGCCGCGCGTGGATGGCAATCGCGTCGCGATGGTGGGGTTCTCATTAGGCGGCTGCGTGGTCGCGCTGTCCCTGCCCCGTGCGGGCGCGGTCAAAACGCTCGTGCTGTGGGCGCCTGTGTCGAACCCGATGCGCTGGATGCCGCCCACAGGCGTTCCCGATAAACCCCAAAATCGCGGCGGCTTTCTGGTGGGCGTAAACTTTTATCGAGAGCTGCCCGAACTCAAACCGCTCGAGAGTGTGCGCGCTTACAAGGGAAGCGTGCTGGTTTTACACGGCTCGGCGGATGAGGCAGTCCCGCCCGACGAGGGACGCGCCTACGAACGAGCGTTCATCAACGCCGCGCGATTCGAGTTCCGCCTCCTCGACGGCGCAGACCACACCTTCACTCAGCCCGAAGCCGAACGCGCCCTTATCGCGCAGACCGTCGAATGGCTCAGGGCATAATCGCGGTTAGCACGACTCCCGTTGCTTCCCCTCCCCCATGCCACGGGAGAGGGGAGCAGGGTACTCAGTTCCGCAGCGGCTTGCCCGTCTCCAGCATGTGGCGCATGCGATCCCAGGTCTTGGGCTGCTGCGCCAGGTAGCCCACGACCTGAATCTCCAGATTGTAGAAGTAGGAGAGGGGCATCTCGGTGGGCTGGCTCAGGTCGCCGCCCGCCAGCACATAGGCAATCTGCGAGGCGACGGTGAAGTCATGCTCGGTGATGAAGTTGCCCCGCTTCAGGTTGTGCAGCTCGATGAGCAGGCGGGTCAGCACGGCGTTGCCGTACGCCATCACCTTCGGCTCTTCGGGCGGGGTGTAGCCCTGCTCAGCAAGGCGCAGCACCTCCTGCTTCGCCAGCCACAGGATGCGGTCGGGGTTCACCGAGATGATGTCTACGCCCTCGCGCAGGAAGCCGTACTGCATGCCTTCCAGCGCGCTGGTCGCCACCTTGCCGAAGCCGAGCAGCTCCATCACGCGGCGGATGGCAGGGTACGGGTCGGCGTTCGGAGGCAGGCTACTTAGGGCGCGATAGAGCATCGTGGAGGTGCCGCCACCCGCGGGGATGATGCCCACGCCCACCTCGGGCAAGCCGATGTAGGTCTCCGCGCTCGCTACCACGCGGTCGCAGTGCATCGCCAGCTCGCACGCGCCGCCCAGCGTGTAGCCGAAAGTCGCCGCCGCGATGGGCACTTTCGCATGGCGCAGGCGCAACAGCGAGTCCTGAAACGCCTTGCCGCCCATCAGCAGCTCGTCGAAGTCGCCCGTGCCAATCATCATCAAAAAGAGCTGCAGGTTGAAGCCGACCGAGAAATGCTCGCCGATTCCCGTGACGACCAGCCCGACGCCCTCGCGCTCGGCGCGCTCCACGCCCTTGTAGAGCATCTCCATCACGCCCGGACCCAGCACATTCATCTTGCTGTGAATCCCGACGCTGAACACACCGTCGCCCAGATCGTAAATCGAGGCGTCGGCGTTGCGCTCCACTTCAGGACAGTGGCGCGCCATGTTGATGGGCGTGAGGAACTCCGGGTCAGGGCGGTACGGGGCGACCTGCCCTGCGCCCAGCCACACATAGACGGTTGTATCGCCCGTATCGGCGGTCTCGTAGAACGCCTTGCGCCCGAAGCGCAGCAGGTTCTGAATGAGTTCGGGAACGGGCATGCCCTCGCGCTCCATGCGTTCGGCGGTCTCGCGCACGCCCAGCGCGTCCCAGGTCTGGAACGGACCCAGCTCGCGGTTGAAGCCCCATTTGATGGCGTGGTCGATTGCGATGGGGTCGTCGGCGAGGCTGGGGGCGTGCTGCGCGGTGTAGCGCAGGGTTTCGGCATGCAGTTTCCACAGGAACCGCCCCTCGCGGCTGTCGTGATTGACTAAAGCGCGTAGTCGCTCTTCCAGCGGGAGCTTTTCGAACGGCTCCAGATGGGGGAACTTCGCCTTCTGGCGCGGGCGATACTCGTAGGTATTCAAATCTAACGCCTCGATGCTGCCGTCCTTCTGGCGGCGGTAGAAGCCTGCGCCGGTCTTCTCGCCCAGCCTGCCGTCGGCGAGCATGCGCTGCGCCACTTCGGGCAGGGCGAAGGTGCGTTTCTCTTCTTCTGTTTCAAGGCGTTCGTGCAGGTTGCCCGCCACACTCGCCATCACATCCAGCCCCACGATGTCCGCCAGCCGGAAAGTCGCGCTGCGCGGGTTGCCAATCAGCGGACCCGTGAGCGCGTCCACCTCCTCGATGGTCATGCCGAACTCCTGCATCAGCGGGAAGGCAATCATCATCGAGTGCGTGCCCAGTCGGTTGGCGATGAAGCCCGGCGTGTCGCGGGCAATCACCACGCGCTTGCCCAGCACGCGCTCGGCGAACCGCGCGACGCCCTCCACGATGTCGGGGTCGGTCTCGCGGCGCGGGATAATCTCCAGCAGTTTCAGGTAGCGCGGCGGGTTGAAAAAGTGCGTGCCCAGAAATCGCCGTTTGATATCGTCGCGGCAGTCGTCGCTCATCTCGTGGATAGACAGCCCACTCGTGTTAGTGGACAGCACGGCGCGGTCGTTCACATAGTTTTGCACGCGCGTCCACAGCTCGCGCTTGATGTCGGGCTTCTCCACAACGGCTTCGATGACCCAGTCCGCCTCTTTCAGGCGCGGCAGGTCGGTCTCGAAGCCGCCGATTTCGATGCGGCTCGCCAGTTCGGGCAGATAGAACGGCGCAGGCTTGAGCTTGCTCACGCGTTCCAAGCCCTGCTTGGCGTGGTCAGGCGTTAGGTCTAACAGTAGCACATGCCAGCCGACATTGGCAAGGTGCGCGGCGATTTGGGCACCCATCGTGCCCGCGCCCAGCACGGCGGCTCTGCCTGTGGTGGTGTGTTCGTTCAGCATCGATATTTGCCTCCTTAGTACACCGTCGATTTTCGACTCGGCGGTTAAAACTCCTGCAGGTTGGGGGATTATACCTCGCAGGGTACACTCCTGCCGTGCCGAAACCCGATTCGAACCTGTTGCTGGACGCTTCCACACAACTTGCAGGCGTGCTGGGCTACCCGGTGCGTCATTCGCTCTCGCCCGCGATGCAGAACGCGGCGTTTCGGGCGATGGGGCTGAACTGGGTCTATCTGGCGTTTGAGGTTCCGCCTGACCGATTGCCCGACGCGATTAGGGGCATGCGGGGCTTGGGCGTGCGCGGGCTGAACCTGACTATCCCCCACAAGGAATCGGTGATGCCCCTGCTGGACGGGCTAACTGACGCCGCACTGCAGATTGGCGCGGTGAACACGCTCTTTTGGGACGGCGGTCGGCTCATCGGCGACAACACCGACGCCGAAGGTTTTCTGCGGGCGTTGCGCGAGGCGGGCATAGAACCTGCAGGACAGACCGTGCTGATTCTGGGAGCAGGGGGCGCAGCGCGGGCAGTAGCGTATGCCCTCTCCAAAGCAGGATGCAGGCTAATAATCGCCAACCGCACGCCTGAACGCGCCATCGCGCTGGCGGACACCTTCGAAGCTCAAACGACCGAACTGACGCGCGAATCGCTACGCGAGGTTCTGCCGTCCGTGAACGGACTGGTCAACTGCACCGCGCTGGGGATGTCCCCCGATATCGACTCAACGCCCCCCATCGATTGGCGCGGCGTGCCCGACTCCACATGGGTTTGCGACCTGGTCTATCGCCCGCTGCAGACCCGCCTGCTTCGCGAAGCGGCGGCGCGCCGGCTGAAGACCGTCGACGGGCTGGGCATGCTCGTCCATCAAGGCGCGCTGGCGTTCGAGCGATGGACGGGGCTGCCCGCGCCCGTCGAGGTGATGCGCCAGTCGCTCAGGATAAGCGATTGACGGCTCTTAATCCTCCCCCTGCGCTTTGGTCCGTTAACCCCTGTAGAGTCTTAGAGGCTGTTAAGAAGTCGGGTTGGCGTTTTTGACGGCTGAAGCCGTTGCTGTGCAGACGAAGCCGACCTCCGTCGGCTATAGCCCGCGTAGGCGGGCTTCGTTTGCACAGCAACGGCTTCAGCCGTAGGGCATTTGAAACCCCGATCGGTATTAAACAGTCTCTTACGCCCCTACAGGTGTCCGCTTTCAAGAGTTTTTTGAGTCCTAATTATTGGATTTTCGGGGAAACCCCAATACAGACGAAGATCGAAGCAACCGAAATCCAAAACAACACAGGAGGCTGCCATGAAACGTAAAAACACCTTGCTTTTGGGCTGTCTTGTCGCATGCATGTTCGCGGCGAATGCGCACGCGACGATCACCTTTGTGTTCAACACCGTCCACTCCGGCGGGACGCCTGCTGGCTCCGCGCCGTGGGCGACGATGACCATGCATGACATTAGCGGCGGCGTGCAGATTACGCTGAATCACTTGCCGAATCCCAGCGCTCCCGATCAGTTCATCAGCGAGCTGAATATCCTGTTCAACCGAACACCGAGTAG
>JAOAES010000142.1 GCA_026416655.1 Fimbriimonadales bacterium | reverse complement strand
AAGAACCCGTCTATGCAGTCCACCCGTAGTCTCTCGGTTGCTGTACAGGTTGCGCCTGAAGCGGAGCGCATCCTTGAAGCCGAGCTGGGCGAAGCGGCGTTGGCGACGTTGGAGCGCGCCCTGCAGGAGGCGGTGGATGCGCTGGCGTCTGCAGAGACGGAGGCGCAATCGGGGGAAATTTGCTTCTATGTGACCACCGACGCCGAGATTCGCGCGCTGAATCGCGCCTATCGAGGTGTAGACAGAGCGACGGATGTGCTGAGTTTTGGATACGAGCCATTGCCTTCTGTCCCCACCCCCCTCGGCGACATCATCATCTCCGTCGAAACCGCCCTGCGCCAAGCGACGCCGAACCGACACGACCTGCTCACCGAGCTGCTCATGCTGGCGTTGCATGGTACACTCCATCTGATGGGCTACGACGATGCGACCGAAACGGAGCGCGCAGCGATGAACACACGCGCGGCGTCCACCCTGCGCACGCTGGGCTACGCCGCCTGCGAGGAGTGGTATTCCCGCTATGAAGAAACCGGACGCTGAACCGCCCGAACGGGCGCTTGAGACGCCCTCTGAACCGCCGTCGCGCAACGGCGAGGCGGAACCCCCCGCCCCCGAAACGCCCGCCCAGCGACGCCACCCGCTGGAAGGTTTCCGCTACGCCTTAGAGGGTATCGTCGCCGTCGTGCGCACTCAGCGCCATATGCGCTTCCACTTCATCAGCGTGGTGCTGGTGCTACTAATGGGGCTACTGTTCCGCCTCGACAAGCGCGAGATGCTCGTGCTGCTGTTCACCATCTCCATCGTGCTGATTGCCGAGATGTTCAACTCCGCGATAGAAGCCACCGTTGACCTCGTTACGGAGGAGTATCACCCGAAGGCGAAGTTCGCCAAAGACATCGCGGCGGGCGCGGTGCTGGTCGCCACGCTGAACGCCGTGGTGGTGGCGTGGGTGCTGTTTATGGGTGATTTGCGTCTGGAGCAGATACGCCTGCGGATGGAGCGCGCCGAGCCGACGCTGGCAGTGGCAGTAACGATTGGCATCATCCTGATTTTCGTGATTGTCTCCTTAGTGAAGGTGCTTGCCACGCAGGGCAAGGTGCGCCTGTTTCATGGGGGCGCGATGAGCGGGCACGCCGCGCTGGGCTTTTTTTTCGCGATGGCGATTATCGTCGTGTCGGGCGATTTGCTCGCGTCGGTGCTGGCGTTGCTGCTGGCGGCGCTGATTGCCCAGAGCCGGGTGGACGCCGACATCCACAGCTGGCGCGAGGTCGTGCTGGGGAGCCTGCTCGGCGTCGGGCTGGGCGCGCTCATCTTCTGGCTCACGCCCCGATGAGGAGGAAACACGCTCTATGGACAACCCTAACAGTCGCAGCCGTAAACCGTTTCTGAGATTCTGGATTATCACACTCATCGCGCTGATTGGCGCAACCTGGGCGCTGTATGGGCAGTCGGAACCCGCCGCGCCCAACACTCCATCGGGCGGGCTGACGCCTACTGCGAGCTTCTTTGTGTTGATTATTTTGTTGCTACTTAACGCTTACTTCTCGATGGCGGAAGCCGCCTTGACCTCTGTGCGGCGCAGCTGGGTGCGGATGCTCACTGAGCAAAAGCATCGCCTTGCGCCGTACCTGATGATGTTCACCAACGAGCCATCGCGGTTCCTCTCCACAATTCAAGTCGGGCTGAACCTGCTGGGGTTCTTGGCGTCGGCAGTCGCCGCGACGAACTTGGCTGAACCGCTCCATCGCCTTTTGATGCCTCTGCAGCAAGCGACAGGTTGGAGCATGCAGGGGGTGAGCGTGGTGATTGTCGCCTCGCTCACGGCATTTGCCTATGTGATTTTCGGCGAGACCGTGCCGCGCAGTATCGCTATTACACACTCGGAGCGCGTCGCGCTGGCGACTGTTGCGCCTCTTGTGTTTTTCGACCGCATGTTCACTTTACCCATCTTGGGAGTGAACTTGGTGACGCGACTGGTGCTAAAACTCTTCGGCATCCAGATGCAACGCCTCGCGCCGGTGGTCAGCGAGGAGGAGTTGCGCGTGCTGGTGGAAGCGGGCGAGGAACAGGGCGTCATCGAAGAGCAAGAAAAGGAGATGATTCAGTCCATCTTCGAGTTCACCGACACGATTGCCCGCGAGGTGATGACCCCGCGCGTGGACATCAAAGCTATGCCTGCCACCGCGACAGGGCAGGAACTGATTAAACTCGTGCGCGAGACGGGGCATACCCGCATTCCCGTCTACGAGGGCAGCTTAGATAACATTATCGGCATCATTCATGCGAAGGACTTGCTGCGCTATTGCGAGACGG
>JAOAES010000121.1 GCA_026416655.1 Fimbriimonadales bacterium | reverse complement strand
CACATACGCCAGCGCGTCGCCCCGCGTAATCAGGTAGGCGTTCAGCGTGTGCATCGGGCGTTTGCCCGGCTCTAAGCGGTTCGGGCTGTTGGCGCTGAGTGAAAAGCCCCGCATGCGGTTGTTGAGCAGTATGCCCGCGCCCTCCACCACCACGCCCGCGCCGAAGGGATGGTACACACTCTGGATGAACGAAATCGCGTTGCCCTCTTTATCAGCGACGCAGAAGTAGGTGGTGTTCGTATCACGCAGTTTGCCGGGCGTGTAGACGGCTTGCGCTTTGTCCATCGTGAGCGCGGCGCGCCGCTCGCGAATGTAGTCGGGCGCAAGCAGCGACTCGGCGCGTGTGCCCCCGAAACGCGGGTCGCCCATGTACGCCCATCGGTCAGCGAACGCGCACTTGACGGCTTCCACCATCAGGTGCGTGCGCTGTACGGCGTCCATCGCCTTCAGGTCGTAGCCGTCCAGCAGCGCGAGGGCTTCCATCAGGATAATCCCCTGCGACACGGGCGGCTGCCCGTGAACGGTGTAGTTGCGGTAGCGCACGCGCAGGGGCTGCAGAACCTCGCTCTCGTGGCGTGCAAGGTCGTCAGGTTCGAACCAGCCGCCCTGCTCGCGGCAGAAGGCGACGATACGCCGCGCGATTTCGCCTTTATAAAAAGCGTCGCGTCCCCCAGCGGCGATGATTTTCAGCGTGCGCGCTGTGTCAACGCTGCGCACCACCTCACCTGCGCGCGGGGCGCGTTCCTGTCCCAGCAATGCCCGTACCACAGGGCGCAACTCGTTCGAGCGGCTCGCATTGCGCCAGATGTTCGCCTTGCGCTCGCTCATCGGATAGCCCCGCTCGGCATACTCAATCGCAGGCTCCAGCAGGCGTGGGATGGGCAGCTTGCCATACAGGGCGTGCAGGCGGAACCATGCATCCACCAAGCCGGGCACTGTCGCCGCGGTAATCCCGCGCAGGGGAATCCCGTTCGGGAAGCGGTCGGGCTTCGCCGCCTGCGGGGCAGCCCCCGAACCGTTCAAGGCGAGCGTCTGCCGCCTGGAAGCGTCGTACAGCACCACAAAAGCGTCACCGCCCAAGTGGCTCGCCCACGGCTCCACCACGCACAACACCGCCGAAGTCGCAATCGCTGCGTCCACGAAACTGCCGCCGCTGCGCAGGATATGCAATCCCGCGCTCACCGCCAACGGCTGCGAACTCGCAACTATCCCGTTCTGTGCGTAAACTGCGCTGCGTGAAAGCACAGTATGGTGTTCTCGATTTCTGGGGGAAGTCCTGCTGTTGCGCCCGTCCAAAGTCCGTCGTCGGTGAGACACGGAGGGCACCGTGCTATAATTGGCTTTGGCTTACTTTCGGAGGCTGACTATGGAGCGAAAGGGACAGCGAGTGAGTACGGGGCGCACGCCCCTGTTTCGGCTGATTCGTCGCTGGCTGAACGCAGCGACTCTGACCGATGAGCAACTGGAGCGCGCTTACGAGCAGGCGTTTCAACGGCAGCTTTCCCGTCGCGAGTTTCTGCGCTCGGCGAGTGTACTGACGGCGGCGGCGGCCGCCAGCAGCCTGCTCCCAAAGCCCGGTGAGGCGAGGGATCGTCACGAACCGCGAATCGTGATTGTGGGCGCAGGAATGGCAGGGCTGAGCGCCGCCTATCACCTGCGCCGACGCGGGCTGCATGCCACCCTCTACGAAGCCAGCGAACGCACGGGTGGGCGCATCTACTCCGCACGCGATCTGTTCGCGCCCGGACTCGTCACCGAGCTGGGCGGCGAGTTCATCGACAGCATCCATCAAGATATGCTGCAGTTCGTGCGCCAGTTCGATCTGGAGCTGATTGACCTCGAAGCCCGCTCGGAGCGTAATCTGGAGACGCGCTACTACTTCAACGGGCAGAGCTACACCGAGGCGCAGATTATCGACGCGCTGCGCCCAATTGCACGGCGTATCAAGCAGGACGCTCAGCGGGCAGGCTATCCCGTGACTTACGACAACTACAACGCCTTCGCCTATGCGCTGGATCAGACCTCGCTCGCGGAGTACCTGACGCAAATCGGTGCGACAGGCTGGCTCTACGAACTGCTGGAGGTCGCCTATGTCACCGAGTATGGTCTCGACGCGCACGAGCAGTCGTGTCTGAATCTGATTTTCCTGATTGACACGCAGTTGAACAACGGCTTCGATATCTTCGGTGAGAGCGACGAGCGGTACAAAGTGCGCGGGGGCAACCAGCAGATTCCAGACCGCTTGGCGCAGATGATGGCGAGTCAGATACGGTTAGGGCATCAGCTGGTCGCGCTGCGGGAGAGCACGCACGGCTATCGTCTGACTTTCGAGCGGTCGGGCGGCGGCGTGGTGGAGGTGCAGGCGGATTTTGTGCTGTTGACGCTGCCGTTCACGCTGTTGCGCGAGGTTGACCTGCGTGTGTCGCTGCCTCCCGTGAAGCGTCGCGCCATCAACGAGCTGGGCTACGGTACGAACGCGAAGCTGATTTTGGGCTTCCAGTCGCGCTTCTGGCGGGCGCAGGGGCTGAACGGCGACTTCTTCACGGATGAGCCGTTCCAGAGCGGCTGGGACAGCAGTCGGCTTCAAGCGGGCACAGCAGGCTCGCTCACGCTGTTTTTAGGCGGTACCCCTGGCGTTCAGGTCGGCTCAGGCACGCCCCAATCGCAAGCGGCGGCGTTTTTGCCGGGCGTCGAGCGCGTTTTTCCGGGCGCGACCGCGCAGTACACGGGCAACGCCGTGCGGTTCCACTGGCCCAGCTATCCGTTCGCCAAGGGCAGCTACGCCTGCTGGAAGGTGGGGCAGTACACCTCGATTGCAGGCGCGGAGTTCGAGCCTGTCGGACAACTGTTCTTTGCAGGCGAGCATACCAGCATCGACTTTCAGGGCTACATGAACGGCGCAGCCGAAACGGGACGCCGCGCCGCCCAGCTGATTGTTAGGCAGGCGCGATAAGTTGCTCCCTGTTTGAGATTCCTCGCCTGCGGCTCGGAATGACAAGCTCATTTCCACCCGTAGAGCGTTGTCATTCCGAGCGAGCGAGGAATCTCGCCTGTTCCGCGATATTGTTGCGTCGCACTTCTGGCAGGAATCACTTATAATGCCACCAGCGTCGCTGCAAAGATATACTCGTGCTGGCGGATTGCCTGCAGGGTCGCTTCGGGCGGCGCGCTGTCTAACTGGATCCGCGCGACGGCGGCTTCCGCGCCCGCGAAGATGATGTTCTCCGTCTCCTGCACGTTGATATTCGCCTCGCGCAGGCAGTTGAACACATGCGCCAGCACGCCCACGCGATCCAGATGGCGCACTACCAGCAGGTACTGTGCTGGGGAGTGGTCTGCGAGGTTCACCACATTCGGCACGCGCCCCGTCTGCAGATAGGTCTGCACGATATGCACCACCTCGGCGGCGATGGCTTCCTGCGCCTGCTGTGTAGACGCGCCGATGTGGTGTGTGCCGTACACCATCGGCAGCTCCACAAGCGGATTGCGGAACTCGCCCTCGCCCGCGCTGGGTTCACCTTCAAAGACATCGAGACCGGCTCGAACGCCTTTTTCCCGAACCGCCCACGCCAGCGCGTCTTCGTCGACCACTTCCGAGCGCGCCGTGTTGATAAAGTACGCGCCGTTGCGCATCGCCTCGAAAAAGGCGCGATTGCACAGATGTTTCGTTTCGGGCGTCAGGGCGACATGCACGCTCACGATGTCCGCCTCGCTGGCGACATCGAGCGGCGTGGCGCGATAGCCGACGCCAAGCTGTTCTGCCCGCTCTGGGGTGAGCGAGCGGCTCCAGGCGATTGTCCGCAGCCCGAACGCTTTCGCGCGGGTAATCATCTCGCGCCCGATGTTGCCCACACCGATTAGCCCCAGCGTGCAACCGTAGACGCCGCGCGCTTCGCTGAACTCTTTCTTGTTCCACCTGCCTGCCCGCAGCTGCGCCACATTATCAGGAATGCGCCTGTCCAGCGATAAAATCAGCCCGAACGCCAGCTCCGCCACTGCAATCGCGTTTTTGCCGGGACAGTTGGCGACATAAATCCCGCGCTTTGACGCTGTCTCCACATCGATGGTGTTCACGCCCGCGCCCGCGCGGATGACAAGGCTCAAATCGCCCGCTTCCAGCATCGGCGCAGTGACCTTCGTGGAACGCACCACCAGCACATCGGGATTGTGTAGGCGGATGGCTTCCACCAGCGCGTCCTCTTTGAGGCTGGGGTCGTAAACCACGGCACAGCCAAGCGATTTCAGCCCCTCCAAGCCGCTCTGCTCGAACTTGTCCGCTACCAGAACCTTCATCAGCATCCTCCAGAGCGGAATTCGACGCCCATGCGCAAGTTCCTGTAGCGTAGGGTATTATATAAGCGACGATTGCATGGCTGATTCTCGGAGGAATGCGTTTATGCGACTGGTCGAACGACTAAAGGGCAAGATTCATATGGCGCGGGTCACCGACTCCCGGCTGGACTACATTGGCAGCATCGCCATCGATGAGGATTTGATGGAGGCAGTAGGGCTGGAGCCGGGCGAGCTGGTGCATGTGTGGGTGATGGATAATGGCGAGCGGTTTCAGACCTATGTGATTCCTGCGCCACCCGGCTCAGGTGAGGTCGCTATCTACGGCTCCGCCGCGCACAAGGCACAGAAGGGGCATCGCGTGATTATCGCCAGCTTCGTGCTGACCGACGAGTGGGTCGAACCCAAAATGGTGCTGGTGAACGAGAAAAACCAGATTGTGCAGCATCTGCCCTTCAAAGCGCAGGCGGTGCCCGTCGAACTCTCGTGAGGTATACTGATGACGATGGAAAAACCCTCGTCGCTGCGAGCCATTTTATTCGATGTCGACGGCACACTCATCGACACGGTCGATTTAATTGTCAAAGCGCTGGATTACACTTATCAGAAGCATTTAGGGGTCGCCCTCCCGCGGGAGGAGATTCGCCGACTAATCGGTTTGCCGCTCAAGGTACAGATGCGCTACTTAGACGATCGGATTGCAGGCGACGCGCCCCATGAACTGATGGAGGCGGACGAGGTCGCATATTACAAAGCGCATCGCAATCTGGAGCGCGTAATCCCCGAAGCGGTGGAAGCCGTGCGCACTGCCTATCGGAAGGGCTACGCCGTCGCGCTTGTGACCTCCAAGAACCGCGAAGAGTTGAGCCTTAGTCTGCCGAATTTGGCAATCGACGATACGGTGGATGCCATCGTGACGTCTGACGATACCGAGCGGCATAAGCCCGCGCCTGACCCGGTGTTGAAAGCGCTGGAGCATTTGCAGGTCGCGCCAGAGCAGGCGATTTACATCGGCGATACGGTGTTCGACCTCACCTGTGGTCGCGCCGCGGGCGTGCAGGTCGGCGCAGTGGCCTGGGGCGCGCATCTGCCAGAGGATTTACGCGCCGCGCAGCCCGATTACTATTTCGAAACGCCCGCCGACCTGCTGAGCTGGATTGAGCAGTTGCCAGTCATAGAAAACCATGCCAAGGCGAAAGAAGACGATTTCCGAAACCGAGACCGCGCCGGTCGAGTCGGCGCAGCCACAGGAGGCGGCTCCGGCTGAGCCTGAGGCAGCCGCAACGAAGAAGCCGACGCGCCGACGCGCCGCGCGTAGCACGGACAGTCCTGTCCGTGCAGAAGCCGAGCCAACCCGCTTAGGCAAGACTGTCCAAGCCACGAGTGGCACGGACAGTCCTGTCCGTGCAGAAACTGAACCCTCAGGCTTGGACAAGACTGTCCAAGCTACGGGGAGGCGACGCCGACGCTCTCCAGCACAGCCAACGGAACCGCCTGCCACGTCCGAAATCACGCCGCCCCAGCCGATGGAGCTTGAGCGGGACGCTCAAGCCACGCAAAAGCGCGCCCGTCGTCGTAAGAAAACCCGGCCCGTCGTAGAGTCGGCGTCCCCGCCGTCGTAAGAAAACCGAACCCGTCGCCGAGACGCCGACGCTACAGACGGAAGCCCCGACGCCCGTCGGCGAGACGCCGACGCTACAGGAAACTCCCGCGAAAAAGACGCGCCGTACCCGCCGTCGCAAACCCGCTGAACCCGTCGCAGCTGAAGCAGGCGACGGCGTAGCGGTCGTCGTCGCAGAGCCAGAACCCGAAATCCCACCCCCGCCGCCGATTCGCCACCCGCTCGTGCGCGTGCAGTTCCAGAACGGCGCGCCCACGATTCTCTTCGGCGAGCGCGTGTTCCGTCCCCACTTCTTCTTCGGCAACCCGCACACGCCCGAAGCTGCCGTGCGCGTGCAACAGCAGATGCAACTCGCCGCCGAAGCGGGCGTCCACCTCTACTCGCTGCTCATCACCTTGCCCGTGCGGGAAACCGGCGCGATTGAAGCCTTCGACCAGATTCGCTACTGGACGGCGTTAGCGCGTGAGACGAACCCCGAAGCGCACCTGCTCTGGCGCATCGCCTTCGCGCCCGTGGGCAGATGGCAGGCGGAATATCCCGAAGCCGTGATTCGCTTCGCCGACGGCTCGGTGGGCGGTCCCTCCATCTGCGCGGAACGCTGGTGGCAACTGGCGAAAGAGCAGCTCGTTGCGCTGGTGAACCTGGTGGAGCAGGAAGAGGAAGGCGGCGCGACGCTCGGCTACCACCTCGACTACGGCGAGTGGTTCCTGTCCGAGTCGGGGGGCTATGACACAAGTGAAGCCGCGTTGCAGGCGTTCCGCGAGTGGCTGCGCCGCCAGTATAAAGGCGACAGCGTGGTGCTGCGCGCCTGCTGGTTCAACGGCGAGGTGAGCTTCAGTACGGCGACCCTGCCCCCGTTCCAGCCGACCCTGCCGCACGGGCGCGTGAACCATTTCTATCATCCTCGCCGCGAGGGACGCTGGATCGATTATCACCGCTTTCTGTCGGACATCACGGCGCGGCGCATTCTGGGGCTGGCGCAGGCGGTGAAGGAGGCGAGTCAGGGGCGTGCGCTCGTCGGCGCGCCGTATGGCTACGTACTGGAGTGGAAACATCCCTACGCGGGGCACTTCGCGCTGACGCAGCTGCTGCGCTCGGAGCATGTCGATTTCCTGTCCGCGCCGCTGAGCTACGCGACGCGCCTGCCCGGCGAACTCGGCGCGCTGCCTGTGCCGGTCGATTCGCTGAACCTGCACGAGAAGCTGTTCCTGTCGGAGGAGGACTACCGCACGCCGTTCGGCAGGGCGACGCGCCTGACCGACCCCTCCACAGGGCATCACCTCGCCTCAGCGCAGGCGGAAGCAACGCCGGATGACGACTACAACCCGCCGCTCCACACCGCGCAGGCGGTACAACAGGTTCATCAGCGTTCCCTGCTGCAGTCGCTGACGCTATCGCACGGCGAGATGTGGATGGACTTGTGGGGCGAGGGCTGGCTCGCGCATCCCGACGCATGGAACGCGGCGCAACAGGCGCAAACGCTCTGGAACCTGCGCGAGCGCGCTCCGCAGACCCCCCCCGAAGTCGCCGTGATTATCGACCCCGAAAGCACACGCTATGTGCGCACCGGCTCGCCCCTGATTGAACAGATGGTGGTGCAGGCGCGCGAGGCAATCCTGCGCAGCGGCGCATCCGTCGGCTTCTATCTGCTGGAGGACATTGCACGGCGCGAGTTCCCGCCCAGCCGTGTGGTGATTTTCCTGAACGCATGGCGCATGTCGCGCGCGGCGCACGAGGCGATTCGCAAACGCCTGCAGCGCGACGGGCGCGTGCTGGTCTGGCTCTACGCCAGCACGCTGTTTCACGGGCATCGAGACGCGCTCGCGAACGCCCGCGAGACGCTCGGCGTCGCCATCGCCCGCCAGCCCTGGGCGAGCATGCAGGGCACACAGATTGTGAACAAGGCGCACCCACTCGCGCGATTCCTCAAAGTGGATAAAATCGGCGCGGTGGAGCCGTGGGAACCGTCGTTCTACGCCATCGCCGAGGGGTGCGATGTGGTCGGCGAATACATCGATACGGGGCTACCCTCGCTCGCCGTGTGCGACCACAGGACCTGGAAA
>JAOAES010000101.1 GCA_026416655.1 Fimbriimonadales bacterium | reverse complement strand
CTGCAAGGCTCCATACTATCTGCTGGTAGGTTGACACCCGCTCCCGAAGGCTGAGGGGTTTGAGTAGCTCGATTGCCTTATCGTGCGAGCCTATTTCCGCGTAGGCAAGGGCAAGGGCGGGCTTCAACTGTTCGCGGGCATTGCCGACCTCTGTTTGCTGGAACGCCTGATACGCCAGTTGCAGGTGGACACGCGCTTCGTCATGCATGCCTGCGCGCGCCATGATGCGTACAATTTTTGCGAGTAGAATCGCCCGCGCTTCTGGCGACTTGAAGGTTTTTACTGTCTGAACCGCCTCTGCCAGCACAGGCTTCAGCTTGATCTGTAAATCGTCTTCCGCTGCTGCCCGAACGCTAATCAGGATCGTCAGGGCACAGACCCCTCCTATGAGAGCTTTCTGTCGCATGGCTTCTACTCCTTGTATGGGTTTAGATTCGTGGCAATTTTTAAGATTCCTGCTGCTTTCATGGAAAATTACCGCCAAATCGATGCCAATCAAAGCTACAGGCGTTATAACTCATTGCCGCGAAGTACCGCACAATTACGACAAAGTGAACGGTCTGACGGCGTCCCGCCGTCGCGCATGCTCGCTACCCAGAGTAGGGAACACGACGGCGGGGATTCCGTTGTGCCGTTCAGTATGATTCTTGGGATGGGACACACACCAATCGGCGTTTCAAATGCTTAAATCGTCGGCGGGGACGCCGACGCTACGCATGGCATGTTCGTAGCGTCGGCGTCCCCGCCGACGATATCACGGCGTTTGCTATGCCCACCGGCATTACTCCATCACGCGCACGGTGAGCGTAATCATGATTTCCGACTTATCGCGTGAGGTGGTGGTTTTGCGGAACAGGTAGCCCAGGAAGGGCAGGTCGCCCAGCAGGGGCACCTTCTGAATGGTCTTGATATCCGCCTCACGAATCAGCCCGCCAATCACGACGGTCTCGCCGTTGGCGACGCGAATCGTGGTGTCGGCGTTGCGGCGCGCCAGTTGGGGCAACCGTCCGCCCCCTGGCACATCCAGAAAGCCCGTGATGACGCTCACCTCAGGCTGGATCTGCAAGGTGATGGAGTTATCCTCATGCACGCGCGGCAGCACTTTCAGGATGATGCCTGCCTGCACCGAGTCGGTCTGCACATTCGCGCCTTGGGGCGTCTGCTGGATGAGTTTGACATAGTTCACCTCGTCGCCGATGAAGATGGTGGCAGGGCGTCCATCTAAGGTGGCGACGCGCGGATTCGCCAGCAGACGGTTGCGACGGTCCTCGGCGAGCGCGTCCAGCGTCACGGAGAAGTCGATGGGCTTCTTGACGATAGTGAAGTCCAGCCCCAGATTCCCGTTGCGGTTAAAACCAACGCCCTGCTGGTTCGGCGTATTCGTGGTGCTGTCTGGCAAAGGCAGTTGGTTCGTGGTGCGGTCGAGGGTGTTGATATTGCCCGATTGCAGGAGGTTCCAGCTCAGTCCCAGTGATTTGAGACTGCCTTCCGACACATCCAGCACGCGGGCTTCGATGACCACCTGCGGCTGTTTCACATCGACTTTGCGCAGGATTTCGAGGGCGCGCAGCACCTCGCGGGCTGTGCCGACCAGCACGAGGGTATTGGGGGGCTGGCTGTTCTGAGAGCCGCCTGAGTCGTTCCCTCCTTGCATGGGCGCGCCCATTTGCTGGGCGGTCTGGCTCGGAACATCGCCGCCTGTCGC
>JAOAES010000092.1 GCA_026416655.1 Fimbriimonadales bacterium | reverse complement strand
GGTATAATACCCTTATGCAGGAGCGTTTGTGGGCGCCGTGGCGCATGCAATATGTCAGCACGGCGGGCAAGCCCAGCGCGGAATGTATCTTCTGCGCTAAGCCCGCCGAAGACGCCGACGCCGAGAACCTCATCGTGTGGCGCTCCACGCAGTGCTATGTGATTTTGAACCTGTTCCCGTACACCAGCGGGCACCTGATGATTGCGCCGTACCGCCACACGCGCGATTTAGCGAGCCTGACCGACGAAGAGTGGCTGGATCTGGGGAATCTCACGCGCCTGTGCATCCGCGCGCTGGAACGCGAGTATCGTCCCGACGGTTTCAATGTGGGCTTCAATCTGGGGCGTGCTGCAGGGGCGGGGATTGAGGAGCATCTGCATCTGCACATCGTGCCGCGCTGGCATGGCGACACGAACTTCATGGCGACTGTCGGCGAGACGCGCGTGCTGCCCGAAAGCCTGAGCGAGACCTACACGCGCCTGCAACGCGCCCTGCAGGAGGTGAACGCCAGCCATGACGGAGCGACCCGTTGAGGAACTACTGGCGGAAGTCGAGGCGAAGGCGAAACAGTGCGTCGCCTGCCCCCTCGCACAAACACGCACGAACGTGGTCTTCGGCGAGGGGAACCCCCGCTCGCCCCTGGTGATTGTCGGCGAGGGACCCGGCGAGCAGGAAGACGCCACCGGACGCCCCTTCGTTGGCAGGGCAGGCGCGCTGCTCGATAAAGCCCTGCGCGAGGCAGGCATGGCGCGTCGGCATGTGTATATCTGCAACATCATCAAGTGCCGCGCCTGCGTGATAGAAAACGGGCGCGTGCGCAACCGCCCGCCCACTCAAGAAGAAATCCGCGCCTGCGCTCCCTGGCTGGACGCCCAGTTGACACTCATCAAACCGCTGGTGATTGTGTGTCTTGGCTCGCCGTCGGCGTCCACGCTGATTCATCCGAACTTCAAAATCATGCAGGAGCGCGGGCTGTGGTTCAGCAACCGCTACGCGCCCGCCGTCATCGCCGCGCTCCACCCTGCCTACATCCTGCGTCAGGCAGGCGAGGCGTATGAGAAAGCCTATCGCTCGCTGGTGGACGACTTAATCGCGGCGCGCGAGCGCGTCAAGGAAATCCGCCGCCTGATGGAAGAGATGAAGCCCATCGTGCCCGAAGGCGAGGAACAAATGAGACTATTCTGACAGGAGTGCCCTGTCCGTTTTCACCCCAATTGTGAGTCTGTATTCCATGCTATGCAAGGGAGCAGGCTCTTTTCGGTTTTGGCAGGCGCAATAGGGGCGTTCAGCCTCGCACAAGCGCAACTGTATGACTTTACCGTCGTCGCCCCGCCCAGCGGAATCAGCGGGAATCTCTCCATCTCCGCGCAGACGCAGGGCACACTCGTCGGCAACTACAACCCCGATACAAACCCCACCGGCACGCGCACCAAGCCGGGGCTTTTCGGACCGTTTGGACCCACCGAAAATGTGCCCGTGAATGTGAGCATCGGCGCGGCGATTGGCGGCAACATCAATCGGCAGGCAGGCGGAACCTTCCGCGCCACTGTGGACGGGAGCAACAATACGATTACTTTTGAGAACCTGTCGCTGAATTTTCTGGCGAACGGGCCTGCCGTGTTGCCCGTGACGCTCACGATTGC
>JAOAES010000090.1 GCA_026416655.1 Fimbriimonadales bacterium | reverse complement strand
AGATGTGTATAAGAGACAGGTGGTACTCCGTGCGCGTGGGGATGTTCGCGCGGTAGAAGGCGAGGTAGGGCAAAAGGAGTAGAAGGCAGAGGAGGGGGAGGAGAACAAAGTTCCGTATCGAGCGCGCGGAGTTCCGTATCGAGCGCGCGGAGTTCCGTATCGACCGTACGGAGTTCCGTATCGAGCGCGCGGAGTTCCGTATCGAGCGCGCGGAGTTCCGTAGAGCGCATCCTGCGTTCCCCTGATCCCCCGCCAGGCGTCCCGCAACCCCCCCCGCCAACCCCATCAAAATCGGCAACACCACCGCCTGCTCGTAGCTCAGCAGTGCGCCGATGAAGCCCAACAGCCCCACCCCTGCCCAGCGCGCCTTGCTCGTGCGGGCGTACAGGCACGCGCCTGTGAGCGCAATCAGCGCGAACAGCGTCATCAGCGTCGCCGTGCGCCCTGGTATCCAACCTACGGCGCGATAGGCGAAGGTTTGCGTGTGAATATCGGGCAGCGTGGGGATGAAGCGCAACTCCACTATCAGCGCGAACGCCACACAGCCCCACAGCACGCCCTGCCTGAGACTGCCCACGCGCCAACCCCACAGCACGCCCGCCGCCAACCCTGCCCACGCCAACCAAAACGGCGGCTCTGGAAGCAGCCCCGTCTGCCAGAAGGTGAAAATCAGCCCACCAAAAAGCGCCAAATCGCGCCGCCCCGATAGCGCCCACCCAAACGCCACTACAAGCAGCGCGTTCAGCGTCGCCAGCAGCCCGTTCGTCCACTTCCACGCCAGCAGATTCTCGCCCCAAAGCCAGTAGTCCATCTGATACAGCACGCTGGGCAAGGGGCGATAGAAGCCGTTGCCCAGCACCCAATCGCCCGTGAACCACTCCCATGCCGAGTGGGGCTGCTGCAGGCGTTGCAGGATAACGCGCGTGTCAAGGTTTTCGAAGCTGTCGTGTAAGCCGTCGTCGTAGTGCCAGTAGCCTACGGCAATCAGGTTCAGCAGCAAGATTAGCCCCAGTCCCATCAGCCAGCCGCGCACGGGATACCGTTTCGCAGTGAGGTACACTTTCCCTGCTATGCGAGGGATGAACGTTATACTGGCACTGGCGTGCGTCGCGCTGAGCCACGCGCAAATTGACAAGGCGGCGGAAGAATGGCTGCAGAAGAGTTTTCAGGCGTACGCGCAACTGCAGAGCCTGCAGAGCAAAACCACACTGACCGTGCTGATGGTCACGCCCCGCTATCCCGACGGGACGCCGATTCAGAAGTATCTGTATGCGTACACGGCGCAGGCTCCCGCGAAACTCACGCTGCTGGTGAAAGATATGAACGCGCAGGGCGAGGGGCAACGCATTACCTGCGATGGGCAGACCTTCAAAGCGAATGGCGAGTCGAAACCGGTCGCCAATTCGGGCGCGGCGCTCTTGGAACGACTGGCGGAGTCGGGCATAGCGCCCAGCTACGATTTGGTGTTCCTGCACGGCGGCAAGAGCAGTCAGGAGAAGTTCCGCAAGCAAATCACGCAACTCAAAGTCGCGGGCGAGACCGAGAAGCAGATTACGCTGTCGGGGCGCATCAAGAACGAGCGGGGCAAGGAAGACGCGCTGGAAATCGTGCTTGACAAGGAGACGGGGCTGATGCGCCTGCTCAAGCTCCGTTCGGAGGTAAAGATTGAAGACCAGCCGGGCGCGTTCGTGTTGATTATGGAGTTCGAGCCGACGCCGAATGTAGCGGTCTCAGAGCAGACTTGGGAAGGGAAGTAGGGCGTGTCGAAGTCGAGAGGCGGCTCTCGATTCAGGTACACTTTCCCCGCATGGTGTTTCGGATTTACTGCGGCGCGCTGATTACGGACGGGCAACGCTACGCGCATCGCGCCCTGCTGGTGGACAAAGGACGGATTGTCGCCTGGGAGCCGTATGAGCCAGACGCGCTCGCGCGCATCGAGCCGCCTGATGTGGATGCTCGCGACTATATCGCCCTACCCGGGATGATTGACCTGCACATTCACGGCGGTTTCGGGCGCGATATGATGGAGGGAACTCCTGAAGCCGTTCAGGCGGTTGCGCAGCGGCTTGCTCGGCATGGCGTCACGGCGTTTCTGGCGACGCCGCTGACCGCACCGTGGGGCGCCATCCGGAATTGTATGCGCGCCGCCCGCACGGTGCGTGAACACGGCTCGGAAGGCGCACGAGTGCTGGGCTGCCACTTAGAGGGTCCCTTCATTAATCCCAAGCGTGCAGGAGCGCAGCCGCCCGAATATATCCGCCCGCCCAGCGTGCGCGAGCTGGAGACCGAGCTGGGCGACCTGATGAGCGAACTGCGCATCGTGACCCTTGCGCCTGAACTGGAAGGCGGGCTGGAGCTGACGCGCCACTTGACAGGACAAGGGATTATCGTCTCCATCGGGCATAGTGACGCGACCTACGAGCAGACGCTTCAAGCCATCGAGAACGGCGCGCGCCACGCGACCCACACCTTCAACGCCATGCGTCCGTTTCAGCATCGCGATCCCGGGCTGGCAGGCGCGGTGATGCTGCGCGATGAACTCACCGCCGAGATTATCTGGGATAATGTCCATACACACCCCGCAACGGCGCAGCTGCTGGTGAAGGCAAAAGGCGTAGAGCGTGTGATTTGCGTCTCAGACGGCACGACGGGCGTGGGCATGCCTAACGGCTACACCTTCGAATTGTGGGGACATCGCGCCGTCGTGCAAAACAACGCGGCGCGTATGGTGGAAACGGGCGGCTTAGCCGGCAGCACGATTGCGATGGACGCTTGTCTAAAACACTGCGCCGAAACGCTGGGGCTGGAGGTCGCCTCGCTGCTATGCGCGGCGAACCCAGCACGTGCGCTGGGCTACGGCGATGAACTCGGGACACTGCGCCCGGGCGCCTGCGCCGATATCCTTCTGTGGAACCCACGCGCACAACAAATAGAGTATACTTACATCGACGGCGTTTTGCAACTTTGTGAATCGGAAACAGCAGGAGATTCCATCTCCGTCGCGAATAATCTCAACAGCCCTGAAGGAGGTCCGTGAACCATGTGGAACGACGAGCAGACCCATGAGAACCAGTCAACCGAGTCGCCCTCGACGACCGAGATGACGCCAGGTACCGTGGAGGAGACCGCTGTGATGGAAGCGAGTTCGGATGTAGCCTCTGCGATAGGCAGCGCGCCTGAGACGGTCAACGGGGAGGCGGGCGGTGTAATCGAAACGAGCGCAGCGGCAACAGCGGCGTTTGCGAGCGAAGCGACGGCTCAAGAAGCCGCCGAAACCCCTGCATCGCCAGCGTCGGAATCCGCTGCACCCGAATCGACGCCTGAACCTGCACCTATCCGTGCGGCGACCGAACCTGAACCAACGCCCGCTGCCGAAGAGACGCTGAGTATGGATGAAGCCATCGAACAGAGCTTCCCCTCGTTCGAACCCGGCGAGGTCATCCAAGCGACCGTAGTGCAGGTTGACCGCGACGCCGCGCTGGTCGACGTCGGCACGAAGACCGAGATTAAGATTCCCAAAGAGGAACTGGCGACAGGCAAAATCGAGTCGGCGACGGACGTTGTGCAGGTAGGCGACACCATCGATGTAAAAGTTGTGCGCACGCGCGGTGAGGAGGGCACCCCCGTTCTCTCTAAACGCGAAGCCGATTTCGACAAGCTCTGGGACTCCATCGTCGAAGCGTATCGCAATAAAGAGACGCTGGAGGCGATGGTGGAAGACGCGGTCAAGGGCGGCGTAGTCGTCAATATCGGTGTGCGCTGCTTTGTGCCCGCCAGCCAGATTGCCCGACGCCTGCCACCAAACCAGCTCGACCGACTCGTAGGCGAGGTCATCCCGATTAAGATTATCGACGTGGATGAAGAAAAGCGCAAGGTCGTCGCCTCGAACAAGCAGGCGGAAGAAGAGATTCGCAAACAGCGCGAGGAGGAGGAGCGCCAGCGGCGCGAGCGCGTGTTCGCCACGCTCAAAGTGGGACAGCGGTTCAAGGGCGTGGTGAAGCGAATCACCTCCTACGGCGCGTTTGTGGACATCGGCGAGTACGAGGGACTGCTGCACATCAGCGAGATGTCGTGGGCGCGCGTGGATAACCCGCGCGAGGTACTGAACGAGGGCGATGAAATCGAGGTCGTGGTGATTCGCCTTGAGCCGGAGAACGGCAAAGTCGCGCTCAGCCGGCGTCAGGTGCTGCCCGACCCGTGGCATATCGCGGCACAGCAGTATAAGGAGGGCGACGAGATCGAAGTGCCCATCTCGCGTGTGGCGCGCACGGGCGCGTTCGCGCGTGTGATAGAAGGCGTTGAGGCGTTCCTGCCCCTCTCGGAACTCTCCAGCAAGCGCATCAAGAGTGCGGACGAGGTTGTGCAGGTCGGCGAGACGGTGAAAGGGCGCATTATCGAGCTGGATCCGCGCCGCCGACGCATGGTGATTAGCCTGCGCGCCCCGGAAGAGCAGCGCGCTGTGCAGGAGCATCGTCAGCGCACCGCTGCCACCAAGAGTGCGGGCATCACGATTGGTGAGCGGCTCTCGTCGCAGTTGCAGCAACTGCGTAGCGAGGTGGAACAGCCCGCAACGCCCCCAACGGCGACCGAGAGCGACCCGGCGGATGCAGGAACCGAGACCGACGCCCCGAATGATTAATGCAACGGATTGCGGTCACGGGCGGCGTCGCCGAAGGCAAGACCACCGTCTTGCGGATGTTCGAGTCGCTGGGCGCCACCACGCTGAGTAGCGACCGAATCGCGGCGACGCTCCTCCTTCCAGGGACGGATTTATGGAGAGAACTGATTCAGGAGTTTGGGCAGGCGATTCTCGAGGCGGACGGCGCACTCGCACGCGAGCGACTGGCACAGCTCGCGTTCAGCGACGCGCGGTTCCGTCGTCGTCTGAATCGCCTGATGCACCCTCCGGTTGTCCACGCGCTGGAAACCCAGGTGAACCGGCTGGAACCCGGCTCGCCTCTCGTATTGATCGAGGTACCCCTGCTCATCGAGACGGCGTTGCAGGGCTGGTTCGACAGCGTGATTGTGGTGCAGGCGACTCCTGCGTTGCAGCGAAGGCGACTCCTCGAACGCGGCGTCCCGATGGCGCGCGCCCGGCAAATGATGCGCGCGCAACTCCCCACCCGCTGCAAGGTCGCCTTTGCCGACTGGGTCATCCGCACGCATCGCCCCCTCCAGCAGGTCGAGCAACAGGTGCGGCGAATCTGGCGCGCCCTGACCGAATCGCGTGGGGTATACTGAGCGACGCAACGGAATTCGGTTTCGTTCGTCAAAAACGGGCAGGAGTCATTGGGCGCTTGTGGAATCGAGCAACGGAAGAGGAGGTTCGAACGCAGTGATACGACGATGGCAGCTACTACTGGCGGGGCTTTTGCTCACTTTGGCTGGGCATGCACAGGGCGGCGACACGATGCAGTCGCCGCTGAAGGATCGTCCCAGCCGCAACATTTTGCCGAACGCGCGCGCACGTGAGATACCGCCCCAAAACTATAAGGTCGCATCGCCACGCGCGCCGCAGGATACCACTAAGGTGCGATGGCGCAAAAACGGGCTGTTTGACCCGCAACAGTTCCACCGCCAGCTGGAACAGCGTCAGCAGCGCACCCGCGCTGTGCGCTGGGATGTCGACATTACCAACGCCGCCACCGACGAGATGCACCCTGTGTACAATCCGGGCGCGGCGAAGATGTTCTTTTCCAGCAACGCGGGCGGCGTCGGGGGAGATGGCAGGCTGATTAACCCCACTCCACGCTACCGCATCTGGCGCGGCGACGTGGATGAAGGGAGCCGGCTCTATGTCGGCAACCTGACGAACTTGACTCCTATCACGGGCGACACCCCCGACGAGCAGTTCGGCAGCCAGATCCAGCCTGCGATTAACACGGCGGCGAACATTATTGCCTACGCGAACCGCAGCGCGGCAGGTAGCTACAACATCGTCGTGCGCAACCTCAGCACCGGACAGCGTCTCGCGCTGACCTCCGATAACAACGGCGTCACGCAGAACCTCCGTCCTACACTCAGCCCTGGCGGCAATCTCGTGATTTTCTCGTCCAATCGCTTGCTCTCAGGCGAGACGGAAGCCGACCGCCGCTACCGGCTCTATGTCGCTCGCACCGACGGTCGTCCTTTCGAGGATGGCACTTTCTTCCGCCGCATCACTTTCCCAAACCCCGGCGAGCATGATGTGGAGCCTGCCTGGTCGCCCGATGGTAATCGCATTGCCTTCGCGCGTATCGCCGCCGACGGCAGCAGTTATATCTACATGCTCGACTTCAACACGCTGACCGTCGTGCAGTGGACGAACTTTGTGGACTCCAACGGGAATAAGCCGCGCGATCGTCAGCCCGCGTGGACGCGAATCGACGATACCCCCGTGCTGGTCTTCGCCTCTACGCGCAAATCGGGCACCCCGCATCAGCTCGGACAGCCTTCCGACCGCGTTGATGTCACCAATAACATCTACGACATCTACCGGATGAACGCCGACCTGCCCGAACCGATTAGCGGTCCCATCCTTTCTCTCACCACTGACCCCAGTAACGCTTCGCAGGCGCAACGCGATGTGCCCGGCGTGAACTTCTTCGTGCCCGCAGCAGGAGCGAAATATCCCACAGGGGCAATCGCCGAGCGCAACCGCGTGGCGTACCACTCCACCCGCACGCAGGGCGCGGAATCGCCGGGACCAGGCATCCACGACCTCTGGGAGACCCGCGTGTTTGACCAGACGCCCCCTGTCGTGGAGGTGCTGCCTATCGTTAGCCCGAAAGAATCGTTCCCGGGCGACACCGTAACTATTAAGGTACGCGCTGTCGATTTGCAAAGCGGCATCGATTTCGTGCGCGTGCAGTTCAAAGACCCCGACAGCGCAGAGCAAGACGCCGAGGGGCTGGAGCATCGTCTCTATCAGCTCTTCCAGTTCGATATCTTTTTCCCGAACCGCATTCTGGTCGATCAGGGGCAAGCCTATGTGCCGCTCTTTGTGGAAGTAGGACAACAGGCGATTCACCCAGAGACCTACGAGTATAAAGACCCCTACAGCTTGGTGCGGCTGGGCTTCAACGGTAGCCTGGACGATACCCTGCTGCTGCAGCCGGAACTGGACACCAACGGCAATCCGACCGACTGGTATGTCGCCACTTGGCGCACGCCCGACATTCCCAGCGACTTCTATCTGGATGTCATCGTGCGCGACAACGCAGGCAACGAGTTCATCTACGACAACATCACCGGCTTCACCACGCAGCCGTTCACGGGGTCGCACAACATCCTGCTCGTGTCGGACTATATGGGCGGTCAGATTTTCGTGCAGAACCGTGTATCGGCGATTGGCAACTCCATTACGCGCCCCACATGGCAGCCGGTCGAGAGCTACTGGACCGACAACCCGACGGGCAAGCCCCCGTTTGACCTGACGCAGCCCCCAAGCGGGCAGGGGATTATCATTCACGGCGACGGTGCGATTCCCCACCCGAACCTGCCGCCCGGCTTCTTCCTTCGCTCGGACACATTGGGCGAAAACACAACCTACGGCAACCGCTACAACATCTGGCGTGTACAATGCCGCAATCCGATTACGCCTTCGGTGCTGGCAGGCTATCAGCCGCGCATCGAACGCGAGCCGACCGACCTGACAGGCGGTTTCCGCGACAAACTCCATGCAACCCGTATCGTCATCTGGGGGAGCCCCTACGCGGGGAACGTGTGGGCTGGCTCCGGACACATTCTGGATCCCGAAGTGCAGACGCTCATCCGCAGCTTCTTGCAAAACGGCGGGCGCATGGTGTTCAGCGGACAGGACATCGCCTGGGCGCTCAGCTTGCGCGGCGCGGTGGCGAACCAGTTTATGAACGATGTGCTGCGGGTCTCCTTCGACAGCGACTCGGCGGACGATGTGTTCCTGATTCCCTATCGTGGGCTGCGCCATATCTTGGCAGGCGAGCCAGCGCCAGCAGGTGAAGACCCCAATCCTATCGCAAACAACCCAGGCGGAATCCCGATATGGATTCGTTTCGAGGGCAACACCATTCAGATCGATGAGCCGTCTGCGTTGCGCCTCTCGCATCCTGCAGAGTATCTGGTGTTGCCCGCCTTCGACACCTTTGATGTGATTGTGCCGGTGGGCGCAGGCACCGGACCGCTCTACACCGACGCGGCGTGGAATCAGGTCTGGCTGGACACCGTGACGGTGAACCCGAACGCCCGGATTGCCTACCGTTACACGCAGCCGCGCGTGAACGCGGGCACGCTGCTGGGCACTTCCGACCATGCTGGCTCCTACTACGCCGATTCGGCAACCCGCTCTAAAGTGGCGTTCCTGGCGTTTGGCGTAGAGGGCGTCAACTCTGCCTATAACGATGGTCCGACCATCGGTGGGCAACAGACGCTTTGGTGCCGTTCCTACCGCAACAAGATCCTGCACAACGCCTTCGGCTGGATGACACATAGCGTGCTGGTGGGGCAGGTGCGGCAGTACGACCCCGACACGCGCACCTTCACACCGTTGCCGCGCGCGCTGGTGCGGGTCATCGGTATCGCGCCGGCGAGCATCGCGGGCGTGAACGCAGGCTACGCGATTACCGACTCGAATGGACTGTACCGAATCGTGGGGCTGGAAGCGGGCGTCTATCTGGTGGATGCGGAGCGTCCGGGCTTCAAGACTCAGCACCCGGAGACGATTACGCTGGTGGCGGACGCCGACCCGAATCCGGGTGTCATCAACTTGATTATGCTGGCGTCCCCGCCGGGACAGATTAGCGGGCGCGTCATCGATATCAACGGACAGCCCGTGCGCGGCGCGGTAATTCGCGCCACCAACACCGTAGACCCCGAACTCACGGTGGAAGTGTTCAGCGACCCCGATGGCACTTTCCTGATGCCGCGCGTGCCGGTGGGCACGTGGGATGTGACGGTGGTGAGCCTTGCGTTCGGCGCATATAGCCTGCCACCGATTGTGCCCACGCCCGATGGCGTGTACCGCAACGTGCAAGTGCAGACAGGGCAGACCACAGCCCTCCAAGACTTTGTGCTGGAGCCTGAACCGGGCACTGTGACAGGGACGGTCACTGACGCTGACACGGGGCTGCCTATCGCGGGCGCGCGCGTGACGGCTGTGGCGGGTTCGAACACTCGCGCCGATGTGACGACCAACGCGAGCGGGCAATACACCTTCAGCGTACCGGCAGGCGAGTACGTGATTACCGCCGTCGCACCGGGCTACGCTCCTGAGAGCCAGACACTGACCGTGCCTGCGAATCAGACCAGCACGCTCAACTTCCAGCTCTCCTTGCTGCCGCCCGGCTCGGCTTCGGGCAAGATTACGCGACGATTCGGCGGCGCGCCCGAACCCGGCGTGACGATCGAGCTGCGCTTCGGCGCGACCGTCGTCCAGACGGCGACCACTGACGCCAGCGGAAACTACAGCTTCCCCAGCGTGCCGCCGGGCGAGTATGTGGTGGTTCCCGTCAAGACAGGGTTCACCTTCATCCCGAACCAGCGCACGATTACGATTAATTCGGCGCAAAACACGGTTATCGGGGAGTTCAAGTCGGAGCCGCTGCGCACCTTCTTCAAGGGACGCTTCCTCGTCTCCGCGCCGTATGACTACACGCAGGATGTGAAAACCCTGCTCGATGTGCCCGCGAGCGCGTCCTTCCGCTTCTTCAGCTGGGATCCGGCGCAGTCGCGCTACGTGTTCTACCCGAACGCGCCTGCAAACCGCTTCCAGCTCGGACGCGGCTACTTCTTGGAGACTTCGGAAGACCTGCCGCTGACCACGCAAGGCACCGCCGCCGACACGAACCAGCCGTTCCAGATTCCGCTGCAGGCAGGCTGGAACCTGATTGGCAATCCGTTCACTTTCGATGTGAACTGGAGCCAGGTGCAGTTGATTGACCCCGACACGAACACACCGGTCTCGCTGGCTACGGCGGTCGGTAAGGGCATCGTGGCGAACGCGCTCTGGGGCTACTCGTTCGGCGCATACACGGCGACCACCCGCATGAAGGTCTGGGAAGGCTACTGGCTCTATGCCTATCGCGCGACCACGCTGATTATCCCGCCGACAGCGCAGGCGACCAGCGCGTCGAGCCGCAGCACTGGGGCAAACGCAGGTGGTTGGCGCTTGACGCTGGAGGTTCAATCGGGCGAGTTGAAGGACCGCGCCTATGTGGGCGTCTCGCGTGCGGCGAAGACAGGCTACGATACCGAGTACGACCTGCTCAAGCCGCCGCCTGTCGGTGCAGACTACGTCCATATCAGCCTGCCGCGCCTTAACTGGGGCGACCAGAGCGGCGTGTACGGCGTGGATATCCAGCCGGCGACCCGCAGCGCGAACTGGGAGTTCGTCGTTGAGACCAGCCAGCCGAATCGAGAGGTCACGATGCGCTGGCCCGATATGCAGCAACTGCCGCGCTCGGCGAACCTCGTGCTGGTCAATCTGGAGACGGGCGAGCGACGCTACCTGCGCACGACGGGCGCATATACCTTCCGCACGGGCGCAACGGGCGTGAGCCGATTCCGCCTCGAGATGGCGTCCAGCGGTGGACTGCTGCGCATCCAGCAAGTGCAGGTGAACTCTGGACGCGGCAATCAGCACACCATCGCGTTCCAGCTAACAGGAGAAGCGACGGTGCAGGTGAATATTCTCTCTGGCGGCAAGGTGGTGCGCCAGCTGCTCCATCAGGCGACGCGCAGCGGTGTCCAACAAGCCACTTGGGACGGTCGCGACCAGAGCGGTGCAGCCCTGCCGCCCGGCGCGTATACCATCGAAATTCGAGCCGTGAGCGAGGACGGTCAAGTCGCCCGTGCGACCGCACCGCTCGTCCTCACGCGCTGAGAAACAGACTATGAAGGAGGAGCAATCAGGGTGAAAACACGGATGAGACGGACTTGGGCGACGCGCACAGCATATCTCGGCGTGATGAGCATGCTCATGGTGGGGCTGCTCTATCCGCTGGGAGCTGCGCGCGCCTACGCCCAGCTGGTGCAACTGCCGCGTATCGCGGTGCTGGACTTCGAGAACAAGAGCGGGTACGGCGGCGCAAGCATCGCCCGCGCTGCAACCGACGCCGTCGCGGGCGAATATCAGAAAACAGGCAAATACGAGGTATTGGCGCGCGGCGAGGTGGAACAGCAACTCAAAGACCTCGACCTTGCGCCCCCGCTGGATAAGACGGGCTTCCTGCGCCTGGGACGCGCCCTGCAAACCGAGTCGATTATCACAGGCGAAGTCAACGCGGTGACCTTCGTGGGCAGCCCGAAACAGGCACAGGTGGTCATTACCGTGCGCGTCATCGACATCGCCTCCGGGGAGCCGATTAACGGCGCCGTGGCGACGGGCTACAGCAACCGCCGCCCCGGCTACACCGGCGACGACGATACGCTCGTGCAGGAAGCCATCCGCAACGCCGCGTTCGAAGCAGTACGCACCATTCAGAACTACACCATCCCCGAAGCCACCGTCCTTACCACGCGCGCGGGAACCGAAGTGCTGCTGAATCGCGGCATTCGCGGTGGACTGCAGCCCGGGATGGAGATGATCGTTGTGCGACGCGGCGAGGAAGTCGGGCGTATTCGCGTGACGCAGGTCTCCGATAGCGACGCCGTCGGAGAGATTATCGACTTCGGTCGCGGTATCCAGAGCGAAGACCGCGCGCGCGCCATCTATCGCGTGCCCACCGTCCAGGTCAAGGCAGGGAAGGTCAAGACCGAGCAACCTCGCCGTCCCGGCGAAGGGAACAAACTTCTGCGCTCGTTAGGCCCGATTCTGGTCATCGGGTTAATCGCTTTTGGCGTGGCGCGCGCTTCGTCGGGCGGGAATACGCCTGTGCAATCCGTGCTGGCGGAAGCGGGCGCGGACGCTAACTTCGAGCCCTATGTGCGCATCTCGTGGAAAACCACCCTGTTCGCGAAGAGCGCGCCTGACACGATTCAATGGCAAATCTTCCGCTCCGACTTTATCGGCACGGACGGCAACGGCAACTTGCAGCCGATTGGGGTAACGCCGGGCAATCAGAACTTCTTTATCGACACGACTGTGCCGCGCACCTTCAGCTACGCCAGCTTGCCGCGTGAGGGAAGCGAGGATCTGGAGCTGGAGGAAATCGACCCCGCGCCTGGCGTGGCGCCCGGACGCTCCTACACTTATCAACTCGCGTTGGTCTATCGGGAGCGCATCGACGCGGAAGGGGAAACCATCATCCTCTTCAAGCTCTCCGACCGGGTGCGTTCGGGGCAGGCAACGGTGCTGCTCCCTGTGCAGCTGCTGACGCCTGTCCAGCGCAGTGAAGATGTCGATCCCAAAGATGTGCGCTTCAGCTGGCTGGCGACAGAAGGCGCGAACGCCTATCGCGTGGAGGTCTCGGTCGGCGACCCCACCTTTAGCGATCGCAACCGCGTGTATGTCTCCAGCGAGATTCTCTCAACTGCTGCGGGTGGCTCGCCCGTCTCGACCGAGCGCATTAACCTCGAAACGGGGCTCCTGAACCGTCTGGGGCTGGCAGGGCAGCGGGTGACGCTCTACTGGCGCGTGGGTGCGCGCAATCTGAGCGATAACCCTGGTCCGATTCCCGACCCGCGCAGCAAGCTGCGTTATGTATGGAGTCGGCCGTTCGAGTTCACCACGCAGGAGCTGCCGCCCAGCCCGTAAGGGTGAACTTTTCGGGGGCGCGCCCGAAACCTGCGCCCCCGCTCATGCGTCTGTATCAACAGGCAATTATCGGGAGGAGATACCGATGAAACGGATGTGGCGATGGCTGGTTGGAGTAGTTATTGTAATGCACTGCGCCGGCGCGCAAACGCTGACGCCCGACGATGTCGTGCCGGGCGAGATGCTTATGCGCCTGAAGCCCGGACGCACCATCGACACCGCGCGTGCAATTGCCAACGGCGTCAACGCCGATGTGCGCCCGATTGCCGTGCGCGATACTTATGTGTTGCGCCTGCGAGAACAGGCTGCGCCCTTAGCCCTGCTGCAGAAGGTGCAGGACACTGTCAAGGCGCTCCAAAACAACGCCGATGTGTTATACATCGAACCGCACTATATCTTGCGTTATCACGATGTCCCGAATGACCCCCTGTTCTCGGAGCAGTGGGCACTGCAGATGATGAAACTGCCTGCGGCATGGGATGTCGAAAAGGGCGCAGCGGGCATTCGCGTCGCATTCATCGACGACAACTTCCAGCGTTCGCATCCGGATCTCGCGGGAATTTATGATCCCCTCTCGCGCAACTTCGCCGCCGATACCCCCGACGACAACATCGACCCTGAAGGTCCCGGCTTTTCTCATGGAACCTCTACAGTGGGAGTCGCCGCGGCGGTGACCAACAACGGCATTGGCATCGCGGGCTTGCTCTGGGAAAATGTGAAAATTGTTGCTCTCAAAGTCACCGAACGTCCGCTCGGTCCCCTCTACACAGAGAACATTTTAGAAGCCTATCAGCATGTGATCGATAACGCGGCGAACATTCACGTGCTGAACATGAGCTACGGCGGCTACTTCTTCTCGCCGCAGGCGAACGACCTGATTCAGGAGATTTACCGACGTGGCGTGGTGCCTGTCGCTTCAGCGGGCAACGGCGATACCGATGTCCCTTCATATCCCTCCAGCTACGATAATGTGGTTCGAGTGTCCGCTGTGGGGCGCACAGGGGCGAAGGCGTCCTATTCGGACTACGGGAATATTGACTTGGCGGCGCCGGGCGGCGACCAGGCAAGTAGCTACTACGACGGTGTGCTGACCACCGCCTCCACCAGCCAGCAATATGACTATGTTCAGGGCACTTCGTATTCCGGTCCGTATGTAGCGGCGGCGGTTGCGCTCTTGCTCTCCGCCGGCGCGCAGCGCCATGGCCCGAACACGACCGAGCCTGAAGCGGTTGTTTCTCTCAAGGAGACCGCCGATTCGCGCGGACGCCCTGTACCTGACCCCGAACTGGGCTACGGCATCATCGATCTGGATCAGGCGTTGCGTGGCGTTGGCGGAGTCGGAATCGCGTTCACTGCGCCGGTTTCGGGCACGACGGTCGACACCCGCTTAGTGCGCGTCAATGTCGTGCTGCGTCGCGTGCTGAACAACGATACAGCGAACATCTTGAATGTGCGCCTGAACGGCGACCCGCTGCCGCGCAGCCTCTGGGAGCCGACTGCAGTAGTTGATGTTCCGCGCAAGACCATCACGCTGGACTTTATGGTGTCGTTGCCGGGCGAGGGACGCCATACGATTTCCGTGGAAGCGGTCGGGCAAGACGGCGTTACGGGCAGTGGCTCAACGCGCGTCATCGCGAAAGCCTATGTGCAGAATGCAGGGCTGGCGATGTTCTCCACGCCCTACAACATCTCGCTGACCCCCGAAGAGGTCTTCGGCAACGATGTCATATTGGCGCGGTATCTGCCGGAACAGGGGACTTACGCCCGCTACACGGCGACCTCGAAAGACCCGCGCGCCAGTTTTGAACCTCCCGACCTGGCGGTGCGCCCCGATGGTTCGAACACCCCCACGCCGCCGCGCGGGGTAGGTTACTTCCTGCGCACGACCTCGCCCGCCTTCATACTGGGCGACCAAGAGATCGATACGAACACTGCCTACCTGATTCCGCTTCAGGAAGGCTGGAACATGATTGGCAATCCGTTCCCGTTCAATGTGCCGTGGGCGGCATGCGAAGTTGAGATTGTGGGCGCGGGCGGGCAAGTGCAGCGACTCGGACTGCAGGAAGCCGCCGACCGCGAATATATCCGGCTTCAGCTCTATCGCTATGTCCCGTTGACAGGTGAATACACTTGGCGCACGGCGCCCCTGGGTGAACTCATCGCCTGGCAAGCGCACTGGGTGAAAGCCCTCAAACCGTGTACGCTCGTGGTGCCCCCTGTGGGCGCGGTTCGCAGTCGCGCGGATCAGTCGCCGCGCGTCGAAGCGACCCAGTCCGATGGCTGGCTCCTCCGCCTGATTGCTCGCAGCGGCGACCGCGAGGATGCGAACAACCTCATCGGAACCGCCTCAAACGCCAGTGACGAGCTGGGACGCGAGGATGTGGAGAAGCCCCCGATGTTCAAGTCCTATGTGGCAATTCGTGTGCTTGACCAGCGCACCCGCAGCGCTCTGGCGCAAGACCTGCGCCGCAATACGAAACGGGCGCAGCGATGGGAAATTGAGATTACAACAGACCAACCCGAAGCGGAGACCACGCTGCAGTGGACTCAGGAGCTTCCTGTGCCGAAGGGCATGCGGTTGACCCTGATTGACCAGGCGACTGGACAGCGTGTCTCGATGTTGCAGCAGAGTTCCTATCGGTTCCGCACCGACGAGAACAGCCGTCGCCGCTTCGTCATCGAGGCGCAACCCGCGCGCGCCAGCCGCCTGCAAGTAACCAACGTCGCCATCACCCAGAGCCGGGGCAATCAGTATGCGGTGCAATACGCGCTGAACGGCGACGCGAACGTGCAGGTGCTGATTCAGGATGCAACAGGTAAGACCGTCGCGCGTCTACAAAACGGCACCCGTTCGGCAGGGGTCGCTACGGCGACCTGGAACGGGCGTACCGACGCGGGGATTGCCGTGCCGCCGGGAACCTACCAGCTCCAGATTATCGCAACGGGCGATGAAGGCGAAGTGGCGCGGGTCGTCCGTCCGCTGGTGGTCGCCCGATAACGGGAAGGAGGCAACGAATTATGAAACGATGGGTTTTGACAATAGTGAGTAGTAGTCTGCTGGCGGCGTCCCTCGTCGCGCAGGGGTCTTATCAGCCGGGACCGGCGGAGCCGTGTGGGTGTCCCGATAATGACAACCCCGTTAGCGACGATTACGCAGCCATCAATATCAACAATGGCGTGCTGGGCGCAACGCTGGGCTTAGGCGGTACCGTCACTTGGCTCACAGGGTGCTTCCCACTGGAAAACGCGACCTGCACCACGCGCCCTGCTGAAGGGAGCATCCAGCTGGGCACGGCAAGCGGGAGCAGCCTGCTTAGCGACACTGGCATCGCGATGACCTCCGGCTACCCCTGGGGGGTCTACCCCGGAGGCATCTACATTACGCTACAAGCCACACGCGAAGGGCAGACCAATACCTTCGTCTGGGGACGGGAAGGCGGTCCCTCGGTCACCTTCTCGCAGGCGTGGCGCGGCGCCAGCGGCTACTATGTCCGCCGGATCTGGAACGTGGAAGGCTGGGATACGGACTTGCGCATCGACCTCATCCAGACGGTGGCGCGTATCAGCCTGCGCGTGCGTAACAGCGGCACCACGCCCGCCTCGCTGGCGTTGCGCTTTGCCTCCGATGTCGAGACAGGCGTCGAGGCGGGCATCGTGCAGAATGGGGCGTCGCGCCCTCCCTACGTCTATGTACAGGGGCAGCGACCCATCCGAATCGACACCGATCTGCGCGGGGTACAGATCCCCAACGCCATCGAATTCTACTTGGGACGCGGCAATCTGGCAGGCTCGTCGCGCTATCTGCTGCGCCCGGTTAGGGGCTTCGATGACCAAACGCCCATCGACCGCCTCGTTATCGGCAAATGGTTCTATGTTCAGGGAACCTCTATCTGGGAGCCGACGCTGTTTCCTGACTCGTTTATCAACGATGTGGCGATTAACATGTTCGTCAACGCGCGCAACTTCGCGCCGGGACAGGAGCGCGAATATGTGTTCTATGTCTCTCTAACCCCAGTTGACATGGATGCGCAGCCGCCGATTGCGCTGGGATTGGAAGCGTTGCCCGTGATCGAGCCGAACCAGAGCGACCTAACGCAGCTGGCGCAAAACGGGCAGTTCCAGGTGTACGCCAACGTCACCAACCAGTACTTTGTTGTGGGGCGTGAGATTGACCTGACGAACGTCGTGGTCGATCTTTCGCTCCCGTCGGGTGTGTCGCTCGCGCCGGGTGAAAGTCGTACCCGTACAATTGCACGCCTCGCTCCGGGGCAAACAGCCTCTGTCAGCTGGAATGTGATTGCCGATCCGACCACCGTGGGGTTTGTGACGCTCCGCGTCTCGGTGCAAGCGCCGCCTGCGCCTACCAAATCGGTATCGCGCACCATTCTCGTCTCAGCGACGGCGAACCGCAAACTCGAGTCGGGCTTCCAGATTGTCTCTGTGCCCTTTACGATGACGGGCACACTGGAGGAGGTGCTCAATCTTCCGGTCGCCTATCAAGCAAAGCGCTGGAACCCCGAACGGGAGCTGTACGAAACCATCGACACCATCCAGCCCGGTCAAGGGTTCTGGCTCTACCTGCCCGGCAGCGCGATTACGGCACAGTATGACACCAACGCGCTCCAGTTCCCGTCGGGCGTGTTTGACAACAGTCTCCCCGTGCCCCTTAAGAAGGGCTGGAACCAGATTGGTAATCCCTACCCCTATCCGCTGGTGCTGGGGCAAGTGGTGGTGGTCGGTTCCAGCGACCCGTCCAATAGCTTGACCTTCTTCGATGCGGCGCAACGCGGCGTGGTTCGCGGCGTGCTGTACTACTGGGACGAGTTTACGAACGAGTACAAGTTCACTTCCGACCCGAACACTCCGTTGCTACCCCATCGGGGCTACTGGATTAAGGTCAGCGAGGATGTGGAGTTCGTCTATCCGCCCGTCTTTCTGCCGGGCACGGGATTTGGCGGCGTGATTACCCGTTCCGCGAGCGAGCCAACGAACCGCCCGAACGACTGGCGACTGCAAATCGTCGCGCGCACCAGCCGCGGCGTGGACACGCAGAACTTCATCGGTGTCAGCAGCGGGCGCAGTGCGGGGGACATCGAAGAGCCGCCCACGCCGCTGCCAGAACGCGCCGTGAACCTGAGCATCCTCAAATCAGGCACTGGAACACGCCTGATGCAGGAAATCCGCACGCTGGCGAACCGACAGCAGTTCGAACTGCAGGTCGAAGCATCGCCGGGCGAGGAGGTCACGCTGACCTTCCCGAACCTGAACACAGTGCCGCAAGGCTACCGCCTGCGCCTGACCGATCTGAACACAGGACGCACGGTTGACCTGCGCACAACACCGGAATACCGGTTCGTCTCGACGGGGCGCACGCGCTTGCAAGTTACTGTGGAACGCTCCAGCCGCACCGGCGCGCTGATTACCAGCGTAAGCGTTAGCAGTGCGGGGCGCGGCGCAAACAGCGTCTCCATCTCCTATGTGCTGGCGGATAACGCGCAGACCAGCATCCAGATACTCGGTTCCGACGGCAAACCCATCGCGAACCTGCACCGCAGTCGCGCGGCGACGCGCGGCGTGAACACCGTCGCGTGGAACCTGCGCGACGATCAGGGACGCGCCGTGCCGCCCGGAACCTATCAGGTGCAGGTGGAGGCGCGCACAGACGATGGTCAGGTGGCGCGCGTAGCGCGACCCCTCGTGCTGACACGCTAACATCGTATCACGGGCTGGAGCCTGCAGGCTCCAGCCCTTTTGGAGGAGGTAAAGGTGAAAAGTATCGGCGTTCTGATAATCGCTTTGCTGGCGGCGACGGGCTTCGCAGCCGATGAGGCGCGCGAACTGGTGCTGTTCCCCTTCGGACAGGGGGCTGCCGTGCAACCTACGGAGGAGTTCAACGTCGAGGGAGAGGCGCTGAACGCGCTCTATGCGCAGCTGAAGGATATCCCCAACCTCTATGTGCTGCGCTTCCGCGAGACGAACCCTTCCGTTCGCCGCGCCATCGATGAGAACCGTATCCGTCGCGACCGTCTGACCCCGCCATTCAACGAGCGCGAAGCGGACGGCACTTGGCGTGCCGCGCGCGTTGGCGCACTCCTGGGCGTCGACCTCGCCTTCGCAGGGCGCATCGAGGAATCCAGCTACGACCCGAACACGCGCGAAGCCGTCGTAACCATCAGCGGCGACCTGATCGATGTCCAGTCTGGTGAGGTAATTGTCTCTGTTGCAGAGACGGGGCGAGGACGGTTAGGCTCCGACCAATCCGACGCGAATATCGCGCGGATTGCTGCGGTTTCCCAAGCAGCGGAGAAGATTGGCGCGGCGATTCGCGCTCGGCTCGCGCCGCCCACAGAGCAACCAACTACCGTCAAGGAGAAAAAGCAACCCGACCGAAAGCGCGAGCGCGCGACGGTCTCGCTCTTTGTGCTCATTCTGGGGGCGGTGTTAGGCAGCTCCCAGTTCTAACGGAATGCGCGCACGCAGGACAGCGAGCAGGTATTGGAGTGGGGCAGGGGGGCTATGGCTCCTCTGCCTTTGTGCTTGCTGGGCGAACGGCGCGATTCGCCTCACGGCATACCCAACCGCGTCTGTCGCCGACGGCGCATCGCAAGTGCTGATTACCGCCGAAGTGCGCACTGCACAGGGCAAACCCGCCCCCGACGGTACGCAGATTGCCTTCAACACCACGCTCGGCGCGTTCCGCGAGTCGATTGTCGCGACCGAAGGCGGCGTCGCGCGCGCCACGCTCGTCGCCAGCCAGCTGCCCGGCACGGCGACCATCACCGCAACGGCTCTCGGACTCGGTGTCGTGGGCGAGGTACAGGTGCTTTTTGTGGCGACACAAGAGGAACTGCGCAGCGCAACCGACTATGTACAGGTTTTGGGTTCCGAGTACCTCGCCTACGCCAACGAGCAGCGCGTCATCGCCGCTTCGGGCAAAGAGCGCACCGCCAGCGTGCGGTTCAGTTTCACGCTCATCGAGGCGGATGACCTGCAGCTGGAGGTGGACAGCCTGCGCGTGAAGGCGCGCAATGCGCGCTTGCGCTACGGCTCCGAGCAGCACGAGTTCGCAGAACTGAGCTACGACCTGCGCTCCTCGCAGGGGTATGGGGTGCAGCAGCGTGAGAACCGCTGGGAAGTAGTGCGTGTGCGCAACGGCGCCCCCGAACCGTTCGACGCCGTCGCGCCGCCCGAACTGTTCCAGTTTGCCGACATTTCCGAGTCGGAGCTGGTCATTAAGGCGTCGCAAATCTGGTTCTACCCGGGCGAGCGTGTCCAGTTCCATCGGGCAGAGTTCTACGTGGGCGAGGTCAAATCGCTAAGCCTGCCGCTCTATTCTCAGAACCTTTGGAGCGGCGGGATCGGCAGCGACACGCTCATCGGCGTCCAGAGTGGGCAGGTCTATTTGGATGTGCCCTATTACTACGCGCTGACTCCTACACAAATTGGGGCGTTGCGTCTGCGCACCGCGCAGGTCGGGGGGCGTACGATGGGGGCGGCGCGCGGGATGTTTCTGGATCTGGAGCATGAATATCGAGCAGGGCTGGGAACTGGGATGTTCAGCATCACGGGGCTGGCACGCGACGACTGGGGCGTGAACTGGCGGCATCAGCAGCCCCTTTCTCCATACACGCGCTTCTCCCTCTGGCTCGACTCGCCTGCCCACCAGGGGATCTATGGCTCCGCGCAGCTGGCGCACCAGGCGCGCGGCTACTCGACCGGGCTGACTGTCGCGGGCAGCACTCATTGGCGCGGCGTCCGTGCCCACAGCCTGCGTTCCGACCTGTTTATCGAGACCGCAGCGCAGCGCATCGCAAACATGCCCCTGCGCCAGAGTTTCTCGCTCAGCCTGACCTCGCATCGAAGCCAGAGCGCGCTCGGGGTACAGAACCGAGAAGGGGTCGGCGTTCGCGTACGCTGGAACCTGATTCCCCAGTCGCTCGGCTCCTCGGCGACGCTCACGGGCGGGCTGACGGTGGGGCGATTCGTGGGCAACCTCCCCAACGCGGGCTGGAGCGTCACGGGCACGCTGGGGATTACACAAGCGCTGGGCAACAGCGGTGCGCTTAGCCTGAACTACGACTACACTCAAGACGCGCTCGCCGCGAACCTTTTGGGCAGGCATCGCCTCTCCGGCAGCCTCAACTGGAGCATCGGCGACCGCTTCTACCTCACGGGCTACCTGAGCCGCGCTCTCGATGCCAATTCTGTAAGTTATGTCGGGGATTTTTCGTGGCGAATCAGCCCCCTGTGGCGCATGGGCGTTGGGTATACTCTGCAGTCGTATAATCAGTACGACTTTCGCGATCAGACGCTGACAATTGCTTACCGCATCGGCTACCGCGAGGTGGCGTTGACATGGTCGTCCTTCACTCGGCGATGGAGCGTTGACTTGCTCACAGCGTTTTACTAACCACTATGATTTCGCTTGACGGAGGATGCATACTATGCAAGAGGTCAGACAGTTCAGTGCCGCCGCGCTGACGCAACTTGCGCGTTTTTGCACGGCGGGCGCAGGGGTTGGTGTCTCTGCATTCGAACTGGTGTCGTTCGATCGGGCTTTAAGGCAGGCCGGGTTCGCCGATTACAACCTGCTGCGCGTCTCCAGCATTTTGCCGGCGGGCGTGCAACTGCGCCCCATCGTGGAGGTTCCTAAGGGAAGCCTTCTGCCAATCGCCTACGGCGTGTTCAGCTCCGACGAAGATGGGCGCACCATCGCCGCGGCGGTCTCGATGGCGTTTCCTACCGAGCCTGGCGCCGTGGGCGTCATTATGGAGACGGGGGGCTTCATGACCGAGCGGGAAGCCCGCGAGCTGGTCACAGCGATGGCGGAAGAGGCGATGGAAGACCGCAACCTCTCCATCGCGCGACTGGAAGTCGTCGCCGCCGAAGCGGAAGTGGATTTGTATACCACCGTCTTTGCAGGCGTGGCGTTGTGGTAGCCCACGTTGCCTCGGCGCCGCCAGAGACGGTTCGCTACGGATCCCGGTCTAACAGGAATGCTTCGCGTCGCCTCGTCAGCGCATTATAGCCAAAGCCGACGACGTAGCGTTTATTCGGCGAAATCGCGTAGGCTTCGATTAGGGTGCTGCCTGCGCTGAGCAGCGGGGCGTATTCCAGCTGCAGGGGACGCAATCCGCTCTGCGTATCCCAGAGCATCGCCACACCATTTGCGGAGCCGACGACGATGGAACCGTCTGCTGAGACGGAACGCGCTGTAATCACGCCGAGCGACTGCATCGCGCCGTTCTGCCATCGGAAGCCGCGCCAGCGTCCCGAACCGTCGCGGCTGATCCCTACAATCGTTTGCCCATCCGCTGAGACACCGTAGGCGATGCTCTCCTGACCGCCCAGTGTGCCGATGTCTCGCATGCCCGATTCGGGCGTCCAGCGGAAGGCGCGCCATGCGCCCGAAGCGTTCGCGCCGTAGCCCACGACAACAGAGCCGTTGGAAGAGACACTCGTGGCGTAGCAGGTCGAGCCGCCGAGCGTGCCCAGCGGCTGCGCGATTCCCAGCGCGTTCCATCGTACGGCTTGCCAGCGCCCACGCCCATCACGGCTGGAGCCTATCAGGAACGCGCCGTTGCCTGAAACCGCCGCGCCGTGCGTAGCGGTCCCGCCTGACAGAGAGGAGAGGGGCTGCATTCCCTGCGTCTGCGTCCAGCCGAATCCATAGGTACGCCCTGCGCTGTCGACGCTGTAGCCCGTGATGAGCGCGCCGTCGGCAGAGACGCCCGTCGCATAACTGCCCGCCAGCGTGCCCAGCACGCCGAGCGCCTGCATGCCGCCAGCCTGCGTCCAGCGGAACGCCCGCCACCGACGCGCCGCGTCCATGCTGGAACCGACCACCACGCCGTTGTCCGAGACGCTCATTGCCACGCTGCTCGGACCGCCCAGCGTGCCCAGCCAGATTAGCCGTCCAATCCATTCCGCGCGCATATCCAGCACGAACGCCTCAAAGCGTCCACGCGCGGCGTTGTAGCCCCGCCCCACGATGAATCGGCGCGTATGCGAGACAAACTGAGCGTTCTCCAGGTAGGAACCGGGCGACAATAATCCACTGTAGCGTTGATTCAAGTTCACCAGCCCATTGCGCTCTGTCCATAGCACAGCGTGCAGATTCGCCTGAGGGTCTTCCGCGTACCCCACAAGCATCATGCCATCCTGCGTGCTGCGGTTAATCAGGCTCCACTGACCGCCGAGCGTGCCGAGGCTTTGGACGCCCCCGTTCATCCAACGGACTGCGATTAGTTTACCGCTGGTGTCTTCGGCGTTGCCGTAGATAACGCTGCCATCGGGCGAGATTCCTGTCGCTTGGCTCCAGTCGCCGCCGAGCGCGCCGAGGTCTTCTATCCTCCTCCTTGCCTGCGTCCAGCGAAACGCGCGTAGGTGCCCGTTCTCGTTCTCCGAGACGCCGACAATAACCGAGCCGTCCGCTGAAATGCCAGTGACGCGGCTCCAGTTGCCGCCGAGCGTGCCGAGGTCTTCCATCCCCGTTTCCTGCGTCCAGCGGAACGCGCGCAGACCTCCTGCTGAACTTTCATAATCCCCTGCGACGACGCTACCGTCCGCCGAGACATATTTTGCCTCGCTCCATATCCCGCCTGCGGGCACACCCAAATTCTGCATTCCCGTCGCCTGTGTCCAGCGGAACGCGCGGAGATCGCCGTTCGCGTCTTCCGAGATACCGACCACAACCGATCCATCATCGGAGACGGCATGCACCTCGCTCCAAGTGCCCCCCAGCGAGCCGAGTGAACGCATGCCTGTTGTGGGCGTCCAGCGGAAGGCGAAGATTTTTCCGTCTTCTGTCTCGGCAGACCCCGCCACGACCGAGCCGTCGGAGGAGACCACCGCCGCCGCGCTCCATCGTCCCCCCAGCGTGCCTAAGTTCTGCATCCCGCCCGTCAGCGT
>JAOAES010000331.1 GCA_026416655.1 Fimbriimonadales bacterium | reverse complement strand
CGAGCACGACCAGGCGGGGCTGGTAGTGTTTGGACGCGACGCTTTGGTGGACTTCATGCCCGCCGAAATCCGCGAGCTGCCCACGATTTACTCTAAACCCGAACCTGACGGCACGAACATCGCCGCCGCCATCCGCCTTGCCAGCGCGATGTTCCCCGACGGCAAGAACAAGCGCATCGTGCTGCTCTCCGACGGCAACGAGACCGAAGGCAACGCGCAGGACGCCGCGCTGGTGGCTGCCACCGAGAACATCGAAATCGATGTGGTGCAGCTCACGCCCGCCTCGCCTGACTCGGAGGCACTGGTGCTGGAGACGCAAGCCCCCAGCGAGGTCAAAATCGGCGAGCCGTTCAACATGCGCGTGGTCATCGAGTCGCGCAAAGCCGCTGAAGGCACACTGGTGATTGACCGCGACGGCGAGCCGGTCAAGCGCGTGCCCGTCAAGCTCACACCGGGCAAGAATGTGGTGGTGGTTCCCGTCAAGACCGAGCGAGAGGGCTTCCATCGGTATCGCGTGGCGCTGGAAGCCGCGCCCGACGGCGACGCGCGGAACAACATCGGCAGGGCGTTCGTGCGCGTGCGAGGCAAGCCGCGCGTGCTGCTGGCGGAAGGCGGTGCGCCCGACCCCACCCGCGCCCTCGAAAAAGCCCTCCGCGCCAATAACCTCGAAGTCACGCGCGTGAACGCGAACACTTTCCCTGCCCGCGCCGAAGAACTGCAGAACTACGACGCCATCCTGTTCAATGATTTCCCTGCTGTCGCACTCAGCCCGCAGATGATGCTCGCGATTCAGAGCGCAGTGCGTGACACGGGCATCGGCTTCGCGATGATTGGCGGCGAGAACTCGTTCCTGCCCGGCGGCTACTACGAGACGCCCATCGCCGAAATGCTGCCCGTCGATTTGGATGTGCGCCAGCGCAAAGTTTTCCCGCCCGCGACGGTGGTGATTATCGTGGACATCTCGGGCAGTATGGCGGTGGAAGAGGACGGCATCCCCAAGATTCAGCTCGCCGCGAAAGCCGCCATCGAGACGCTGAAGCTGCTACGCCCGCAAGACCAGTTCGGCGTGATTGTGAGCGGTACGGGCGTGGAGTGGCTCGCGCCGATTCAGCGCGCCGAGAACCGCGACGCCGTCATCGCGCAGGTATCGCGGATGTATGCCGGAGGGGGCGGAATCTATGTGCGCCCGTCGCTGCTGTTTGCCGAGAATGCGCTGCTTCCCATCCAGACCACGACCCGCCATGTGATTCTGCTTGCCGACGGCGACGACTGCGACGAACAGGACGGCTGCTTCCAGATTGCGGCGCGCATGCGCAACGTGGGCATCACGATGTCAGTTGTGTCGCTGGGGCGGGGCAAAGATGTAGCGTTCCTGCAGCAGCTCTCGCGCATATCGGGGGGCAACTTCTACCTGACGGAGCGAGCGCGTGACCTGCCGCGCCTGTTCACCGCCGACGTCGCGCTGATGACCCGCTCTGCGATTGAGGAAGGCGCGTTCATCCCGAAAGTGAGCGCGGGCGAGGAGATGCTCCAGGGCATTAACTGGCGCAGCACGCCCCCGCTGCTGGCGTATGACCTCACCTCCGACCGCCCGCTGGCGCGTACCCTGATGCGCACCCACAAAGACGACCCGCTGCTGGCGGTATGGCAGTACGGCTTGGGGCAGTCGCTGGCGTTCACCTCCGACGCGAAGCCCAAGTGGGCGCAACGCTGGGTCGGTTGGAGCGAGTTCGCCCCGTTCTGGACGCAACTCACGCGCGCCATCCTGCGCAAAGGCGGCAAACAGGACTACCAGACCACCGTGCGCCTTGAGGGCGGGCAGGCAGTGGTGGAGATGCAGGCGTTCACCCCGCAGGGCGAGCCGATTAACTTCCTGCAGCCCGAAGTGCGCATCGGCATGCCCACAGGCGAGGGGATGACGATTACCCTGCAACAGGAAGCGCCGGGGCGGTATGTCGGGCGGTTCCCCGCACGCGGCGTGGGCGACTATACGCTCACAGTAATAGAGAAAGACCCCGACGGCGCGGTACGCACGAACACGACGGGCTTCGCCATCCCGTACCCCAGCGAGTACCGCTTCACGCGGGCGAACCTACCGCTGCTGACGCGCATCGCGGAGACGACGGGCGGCAAGGTGAACCCTCCGCCTGCGCAGGCGTTCCGCCCCGTCGCGAAAGAGGGACGCTCCGTGCGCGACTTATGGCGCACGTTGCTGTGGCTCGCGCTTGCGCTGCTGCTACTCGATATCACGGTACGGCGCGTGGTGATTCCGCTCGCGGAGTGGCTGGAGTTGCTGCGCCGTGTGCCAGAGAAGTTGCTGGGCGGAACCCGCGCCCGACGCCCTGCGCCGCAAGCGCAGGCGACCGCGCGACTGCTGGGCGTCAAGGAGCGCGCAGGAACCCGTCGTGTGGAGGCTGACGGCGCAACAGCGCAGCCCAAACCGACGCCCGTCGTCGCTTCTGCACCTGTTGAGGAACCCGCAAGCGTCAGCGCACCCCCGCCGCGACAACCGGCTCAGCCCACCATGCCCGCCGACACCACCAGCCGACTGCTGGAGATTAAGAAGCAGCGGAGGCGATAGGAGGTTCCCTAATGACTAAGGGACTGTTTAAGAAGTCAGTCTGGCGTTCTTGGCGGCTAAAGCCGTCCGTGGGCAGACCAAGCCGACCTGCGTCGACTCGTTTAGCCCGCGAAGACGGGCTTCATCTGCATAGGAACGGCTTGAGCCGTCTTTGCCACGGACACTGAGTTATACGAACCGTCAAAGCAAATGCCATAATGTCGTCAATAGGATGCTGACGCTGCGTGGAGTGCATGTGGCATCGGCGTCCCGCTGGGAAAAAATTTGTTCGACCATTCGGTTTTAAATTCCCTTCGCATGCGGTACAATTCGGCAGCAACGCCGTCTAAGCAGACAGAGGCGCACAGATGGGCAAAATTCTGCACTGCCCCGAATGGGAGGAGAAGCTAAGCCTTTATGTGGACGGGGTGCTGAACCCGTTCGATGAGAACGCGGTGGAGGCGCATCTGTCGCGCTGTGATTCGTGTCGCGCGACAGTAGCGTTGTGGCGTTCGGTAGGGCAATCGGTGCGACGGCTGCCGCGCGAGTTGCCACCGCCGTATCTGCGCGAGCGGATTCTGGCGTCCACCACGCGCCGTCGGCGTCTATCGCGTCGCCTGCTGCCAGGCTGGCGCGTGCTGGCGCCCGCGCTGGGCGTTGCGCTGCTGCTGGGCTGGCTGACGCTGCCGCGCCCGGAGCCTGTCCGCGAACGAATTACGAGTATCCCCGCGCCGCGCGTTCTGGAGACGATTCCTGCCTATTCCACTGAGCCTGACGCTGCGGCAACAGAGTCGCTGCCCTCCGCGCCGCTGGTAATCGTGTTGCAGTCCGCGCCGTCGTATCGCACTGCTTCCCCTCCGCCGCGCTGGCTGGCGCAGAACCGGCTTAGCCCTGCGCCCACCGCGCCCGAATCGCCGCCTGCTGTGGTCGTGATGAACGACCCTACGCCTCGATTCGCACCCGCGAGTGCCGCCCCGCCTACAATTGTCACCGAGATTGCTGAGCCGTCCGAGCCGCCCGCGACGCCCGCCGAGACGATGACCGTAAACACACCGCCCCGCCCCGCGACGACCTCGACCGCAACGCGCGACCTGACCAGCTGGCTGCAACAGCTCAACCAGCAACTGCGAGAAGAAGACCGACGCCAGATTACAGGCGCAACGCAGCGCGACTCCAATAAACGACGCTTTTTCGTGCCGATTGTAACCGTTGACCTGAAATAAAAGGTTCTCATGCGACGCTTCGTGCTGATGGGGCTGCTGGGGTTTGCGCTGAGCAGTTCGGCGCAAGAGGGTAGCGCGCCGTTGCTGGACCTGAACGGCGCGGTGAAATCGGCTACGCCCACCGCCTCGCAAACGATTGGCGAAGCGACCTCCGATATCCTCCCCGGTAACGGAACCCGCGGCGGCTACATGACGCGCTACGCGCCCGTTATCCCTTACTCCGAGTCGGTCTACGTGGACGGCAAACGCCTGCAACGCGATGTGGACTACTGGATCGACTACGCTTCGGGAAGCATCGCCTTCGCGTTGCCGGTGAGCCGCGTCTCGACGGCGCAGGTCTACTACCGCTACGACTCCGCAGGCAAGCGTGAAAGCGTGGTGGGCGCGCTGCCCATCCTCTCCCTCTCGTTCGGGCAGGGCGGCGGAATCAACGCGCTCTATATGCCGGGCATGACCGAGACCACAAAAGATGGCGCCGCCTATCGCCTGAGCGCGTATGGGATGCAGAACGCACTGCGTTTCGGGGGCAATAGCAGTTTGCAGGGCTACTTCTTCGTCGGCTCGCGCGAGGCAATCAACACCTATGCTGCGCCGAATGTGCGCGATCGGCGAAGCCCCAACATCGCCCCCTCAGAAACGGCGCAGTTCATCGTGCAGCAACTCCAGCTCAACGCGGGGGCTTTGCAATTTCGCGCGAACTATCAGGACATCGGCAGGAGCTTCTCCGCACAGAAGATGCTGGGGGCGCAGAGCGGGCTGGACGCCAATCAAATCGCCGCGTGGGAGCGCGAGAAGGGACTGAAACGCTACGACTACACAATCGGGCTGAACCTCGGCGGCGCGTCGCTCCAGCAAACGCAACTGCGTATCCAGGACGACAAGGGCGTCATCGAACAGGAGGGCTGGCAGTTCAGCAGCAAATGGCTGAACCTGAACTGGACGCGGCGCGAGGCGGCGGCGAGCTTCGGACGCTTCAAAGACTTGGGCGACGCCCAGAAAGGCGACTGGGAACGCGAGCGCGGGCTTATACGCGAGCAACTCGCCTCCAGCCTGCAACTCGCGCCCAACAGCACGCTGAAGTTCGACCAGCTGCGCCTCAAGCAAGGCGAGGCGTCGATTCAGCGGGATGTGTACGCCCTTGAGACGCCCTGGCTGAAGGCGTCGCGCCTGCAACAGCGCGTCGGCGCGGGCTTCACCCGATTCGGCGACCTCGCGGAGGGTGATAAGGGACAGCTCGCCCGCGAAGCCGGCATGAGCCGCGACCAGACGCAACTCGAGATTACCCAGCCCAACCTCAAGCTGGCGGCGTCCGAGCAAGATATTCGCTCCCCCACAGGCGCGCTGGAACGCGAGAGCCTCAAAATCGAGACGCCCACGATTGTGGTGGAGCATACGCATCGCGCCGTCTCGCCCGAATTCGGTAAGCTGCCCAACCTCGCCCCGCAGGAACATCAGCAGCTCGTGGAGGAGGTGCGCCAGTTCCACGACACCGCGAACGCCGTGCCGTTTGACCCCAACCACGACCTGCCGCTGCTGATGCGCGAGCAGGGACTGGAGCGTACCCTGCAGCGCGTGGAGGTCAAGCCCTCGAAAGACATGAGCCTGCAGATGCGCCGCTACGAGACTGCCAACCGCGCGGGCGAGGGCGACCTGAAAGGCATCCAGTGGCAACTCCGCACGCCGAACCTGCAACTGCGCCTGCACGAACGCAACATCGACTCCAACTTCGGACGCCTGCGCGACCTCACGCGCATCGAGCAGCTGCTGTTCCACAACGAGCAGGGCATCCACCGCTTCGACTGGGACGCCACCATCACCACTAAGCAGTTCGGGCTGGCGATTTCGCAGATGCGCGTGCGCGAAATCGGCGCAGGGCTGTACCGCACCAGCGCGCGCTTCATCCACCCGCTTATCGAGCTGCACTATCACCAGCGTCAGGTAGACCCCGACTTCGCGCGGGCGCACGATTTAGCCGACCCCGAACGCGACTTCTTCGCCCAGCTGCGCGGCTATACGCAGCAAGATTGGACTGCCAAGCTCCGCCCTGCTCAGAACTTCCAGCTGGAACTGTTCGGCTTCGGCGCACGCAACCCGCTGGAGAACATCAACAACCGCCGCCAACGCTACCGATTCGTCTGGCAGCCACTCAAAAACCTCACTTTCGGGCGTCATCAGGACGAGTATCAGTCGGATAAGACCCTCGAACGGCTCTATCAAGACGAGCATGAGCGCAACGATTTGCAGTACCAGCTCGGCTGGGGGCAGCTGAACGCTTATCAGGAGCGGCGACGCATCGGCGGCACGCTGGCGAACCCGCTCTATCAGGACACCGAGTTCTGGCGGTTCAATACGGCGGCGATACGCAACCTGAACCTCGCGCTGGAGGAGCGACGCACGAACGCCACCGGCATGCCCAGCGAGCGCTATCGGCACTACCAGACCGCCTACACGCTGAACCCGCGCACGAAGCTCCAGTTCGCGCATATGGAGGCGCAACGCGAAGGCGCGCCCGACGAGAGCGCGCAGCAAATCGGGCTGGAGTACGAACTCAAACCGGGCGCGAAACTCACCTTCTCCGAAACGCGCAACGCCAAAGAGGGCGTGAACGGCAATCGCGTGCTGTCGGCAGGGCTGACCCAGACCGCCTTCGGGGTACTGAGCATCGGCGGCGCGTATCAGGAGCAACGCGTCGACCGCACGAATACCCGCGCCCAGAGCCAGGTGGTCATCCAGAGCGCGAAACCGTTCAACTTGCTCGGCTTGCAGGAGTTCCAGTTCGACTTCCGCTACGGCGCGCTCGCCGACCGAGGCATGTGGCAACAGGAGAACAAGCACTTCACCGCACAAGCTGTCGCGTTCCGCCACAAACTCGCGGGCGGCTATGTCGGTCTCTATGTGCCGGGACAGGGACGCGCCGTCGACCGCTACTATCAGCTCGAATCGCCCCCGCATCCCCAACTGCGCTACAGCCTGCACTATAAAACCCGCACCTATCAGGACGGCAGGCTGTTCCTCGTGCGCAACTACAACATCGCCTACAAACTGGACGGCAGGTTCACCCTCACGCACGAGTTCCAGACGCATCCCGAACAGGCGAATCCGCATGTGGTGTTGGGCAGCGTGCTGCAGCCGACGGGCGTCTCGGCGTGGGGCTTGGAGTGGCGCTGGACGCCCCGTATCTTCCTACGCGGCGACTATCGCATCGAGTGGAACGACCAACAGAACCGGCGCACGCGCCGCGGCGGGCTGACCCTTAGCGCGAACCAGAGCGACAACCTGCAATACAGCGTGGGCTATCGCGTGGACTCGGAACGCTTCGGCGACCGCTACGGCGTCGCGCACACCTTCTTCCTCTCCACCGAGCGCAAGCTGGACTCCGAGAACTTCCTGATGTTCGGCTTCCAGTGGACGCACTACGAACGCCGCCCCGACCCCAGCATCCCGCGCGACCAGCAACGCCTGGTGCTGGAGTGGCGGCGACCGTTCTAA
>JAOAES010000325.1 GCA_026416655.1 Fimbriimonadales bacterium | reverse complement strand
GCCGAGAAGTTCCCCACCACCGATACGGTGGAACCCGGCATGGTCGTGGAAATTGACCCCGACAACCCCGGTCATCTGCGCAAGGCACAGGGCGCGTACAACAAGCGCGTGGTGGGCGTGGTCGCAGGCGCGAACGGGCTGTCTAAGGGCATCATCTTGGGCAACCTTGAGGGTAGCGAGAACCATATCCCCATCGCCATGAGCGGGCGCGTGTGGGTCTATGCCGACGCCACCGAACGCGCGATTGAACCCGGCGACTTTTTGACCACCGCCGAGAAGCCCGGCTATGCGATGAAGGCGGACGACCTCGCCAAGGCGCAGGGCGCGATTATCGGCAAAGCCATGACCCGCCTTGAGCAAGGCAAGACGGGCATGGTGCTGGTGGTCGTGAATCTGCAATAAGGAGGCGAGCGCGATGAAACTCTACTGGCTTGCAGGGTGTCTTGCCCTGATAACGAGTTTCGGAATGGCGCAGGATGTAGAGGTTGTGGACTCTGCGCGTGCGCCTGAGCGTCCGCCCCAGCCGCCTGCGCAGCTCGTCGCGCCGCAGGCGAAACCTGTGCGCGTGCAATTGCCCGCGACAGTGCGTCCCCTGCGCCAAGAGAGCAGTGAGCCGCAAAACGACCGCAAACAGGTGGGCTACTTGGAGCCGTTCGATCCGAACTGGGTGCCTCAGCACCAAGCAACTCCGCTCCCTGACGGCGGGCGCGTATGGCGCTATGAGCTGCACTCTCCCAACGCCATTGGCTTGCGCTGCCAGATGTGGGGCAACCCTGCACAGGGGCGGCTGGAAGTCCGATTCTATGACCCTGTCTCGGGCTATGTCCTACCGCCGATAGTTAGCCCGCGTCTCGACGACGAAGGCTTCTGGTGGGGGCCGACCATCTGGGGCGACACACTGGGGATTGAGATTTATCAGCCCAGCGGTGCTAATGGCGAGTTCCCCCTCGCGATAGTGGGTGTCGTCTACCTCTACTGCACAGGAGACTGCGGTACCCCCGGCAACAACACGGACTTCACTTGCTATAACGACATCACGTGTTTTTCAGCTTGGAAAGGCTCCATCGAGGATAACGCAGTGGGAAAATATTTCTTCGTAAGCGGCAGCGGTTGCTTCACCTGCACGGGAACGATGATTAATCGCCAACCAGGTGACTTCTCGCCGCTGTTCATTACGGCACAACACTGTATGGATCGCCAATCCGAGACCAACTCGATGGAAATCTTCTGGGAATACGAGACCGCGCAGTGCAATAACCCCGCGACGCTTCCTAACCCGAACACTTTGCCCCGAAATATCGGCGCGCTGCTGCTGAAGCGCTATCAGGACGCCGATACGATTCTGGTAGGTCTTTATGATCCACCGGGGGTAGGATCGTATGTAGGGTCCAGCACCGCTTCCCCTGTAGGCGAGTCAATTGCGGGCGTACATCATCCGGGCGATAGTTTCAAGCGCATCAGCTTCGGGACAGTCGCCGCGGCGGATGACAACGTCTCGTTCACAGGGATTCCGTATACAGTGGACACGTGGCGTGTTAGCTACACCAGCGGCACGACAGAAGGCGGCTCGTCTGGGTCTGCGCTCTATGGTGCCGATCGCCGACTGCGCGGCGTGCTGACGGGCGGTACTCGCGCTTGTCCGGTAGTCACAAAGTACTATGGGCGATTCAGCGATGCTACCACGAACTTGCGCTACTACCTCTTTAGCGGGGACATCTCCAGCCCAGTGTTCGTGAATCGGGCTGTTGCGGGCGATCCAGAGAACGGCGGCAACAGCGAGCGCGGAACGTCCGCGAACCCATTCAACACGGTGTATGAGGCGACTTTCAACGTGCGCGCCAACGACACCGTGCGCATCGTGCCCGGCAACTACAACGAGCGTTTCCGCGTATGGCGTCCGATGCGGCTGGAGCGCAGCGGTACCTCGGGCGTGGTGGTGATTGGCAGACCCTGAAACCCGCAACGCTGAGAGGCGAGGTTTTGCGCCTCTCAGCCAAAATGTGCTATACTAACACTGAGGAGGCATTAACGATGAAAACACTCTTGAGATGGATGAGCCTCTCGGC
>JAOAES010000281.1 GCA_026416655.1 Fimbriimonadales bacterium | reverse complement strand
TCACGCTTCCCGCTCAGTCTGCCGGGGATGAAGTAGCCCGACAACGTATTGGCGCAGGGGCAGACTCACACTCTCGAAAAAACCGCACCAGTTCGGGCTGGAGCTGCTCCACAAGGCGCGGGAGCGCGTCCCGATTGAACGATTCCACCACCTCGTCCTGTGTTCTCAAAGCTTCCCCCAACGCTGAATGACTATCATGCGCACTGCCTCGATGAGCTTCTCCGCGCATGCGCGCTTGCGCATCAGCGGGAGCGGCTCGATGCGCCCGTCGGCGTAAATGAGCGTCAGGCGGTTGGTGTCCACCTCGAACCCGCTGCCCGGCTCCAGCACATCGTTCACAGCGATTAGATCCAGATTTTTGCGCTGGAGCTTCTCTTGGGCGTGTTGCAACGCCTTGTCCGTCTCAGCGGCGAAGCCCACCACAATCCGACTGCCCTTACGCAGAGCAACTGTGCCCAGAATGTCGGGATTGGCAACCATGCGCAGCGTCCAGCGTTGCGCGTCGCGCTTGCGCTTGCTGGGCAGGGCGCGTTCAGGGCGATAGTCGGCAACGGCTGCCGTCGCGATGAACACATCACACTCGTCGAACGCCTCCTGCACAGCGTCGAACATCTGCTGCGCCGTCTGCACGCGCACCACCTTTGCCCCAGCAGGCGGCGTGAGCGCAGTGGGTCCGCTAATCAGTGTGACCTCCGCGCCGTGCGCGAGGGCGGCTTCGGCGACGGCGTAGCCCATCTTACCGCTGGAACGGTTGCCCACGAAACGCACGGGGTCAATCGGCTCGTGGGTCGGTCCGGCGGTAATCAACACACGCACACCTTTGAGAGCCTGAGCGCGTTGGAGGCGTTGCTGCACGGCTTGTACAATCACAGGCGTATCGGCGATTTTGCCCCAGCCTTCGTCGCCGCACGCCATCACGCCGTAGGTGGGATCGATGAACTCCACACCGCGCGCCTGCAGGGTCTGCACATGCGCCTGCGTCGCAGGGTGCGTCCACATCGCGGGGTTCATCGCAGGCGCAATCAGAATTGGCGCGCGGGTCGCCAACGCAATCGTGGTGAGCATATCGTCCGCCAGTCCCAGCGCGAGACGGGCGAGCGTGTGCGCCGTAGCGGGCGCAATCAGAAGCAGGTCGGAATCTTGTGCGAGGCGGATGTGGGCAATCTGTCCCGGCTCCGGCTCGTCAAACACATCCACCACGACGGGGTTGCCCGTGAGCGCGGCGAAAGTGTCGGGACTAATCAAGCGTGTCGCGGCGGGAGTCATCACCACGCGCACCGTGTGCCCCGCACGCATCAGCTCTCGCGCCACATCACATGCCCGATACGCCGCGATACTGCCTGAAACGCCCAGCAGAATGTTAGACACCGCAGGGATTATACCAGTTATATGAAAAGGAAATCGGTACGATGGCGTCTCCGCCATCGTCAGAGTGTAGTATGCGACGGCGGGGACGCCGTCGTACCATGCGGTATGATTCCGAGCGGGAGGCACATATCGTTTCAGCTTGGCAAACTGTTGAAGGTGCGCTCAGCTGGGCGCAGGTGGAACTACAAAACGCGGGCATTCCCGACGCGCGGCGTGAGGCGGAGATTCTGCTCGCTGCGTGCCTGAACTGGGAGCGGGCGCGACTAATCGCACATCCCGAAATCCCGCTTGATGACCGTCAACAGCGTCGGTTCGCCTGCTGGATACGCCGTCGTGCCCGGCGCGAACCGCTGGCGTACATTACGCGCCGCGCATGGTTTTACGGACTGAAACTCACCGTCGGGCGCGGCGTGCTAATCCCCCGCCCCGAAACAGAATTGCTGGTGGGAGTGTTCCTGGAGTGGGCGGCGCAAGCCCTCACCCCCCCTGCCCCCCTCTCCCACTGCGTGGGAGAGGGGGGAATCAACTCCCCTCTCCCACGCAGTGGGAGAGGGGCAGGGGGTGAGGGCATTCCGAACCCCACCTCACAGCGTGGGAGAGGGGCAGGGGGTAAGCGTATCCCCATCCTCGTAGACGCAGGCGTCGGCAGTGGTGCGATTGCCATAGCCTGCCTCAAAAACGCTCCTGAATGGCTCGGCGTGGGAATCGACCGTAGTCGTCGTGCCCTGCGCATCGCTCAGATGAATCGGCGCACACAGGGGCTGGATACGCGCCTGCTACTCCTGCAGGGCGACTGGCTCGGCATGCTGCGCCCCCACTCGGCAGACGCCGTGCTGAGCAATCCACCCTACGTGCTGCCCGAGGAGTGGGACACGCTGCAGCCCGAAATAGTGCTTTACGAACCGCGCACCGCTCTGCTGGTTCCCGCCGACGACCCGCTCCAGCCCTACCGCCGAATCGCCCAGGATGCCCGACAAGTTTTGCGCTCGCACGGCTTGCTGGCGTTTGAGACCAGCCCGCGCCTCGCGCCCCTACTCGCGGAACACCTGCCGCGCTGGGGCTTCCCCAGCCCTCATATTCAACGCGATTACAGCGGTGTGGAGCGCGTGGTGTACGCGACAAGGGAGTAGGCTATCGCCACGCCGTGCGACACAGGTCAGCAAACGCGCAACGACGACAGTGGTCGCCTGGCTTCGGCTCAATCGCGGCGGCGCGCAGCCCCCTAATCGCCTCAGTGAGAGTCTCACGAAGCCTCTGCTCCGCCTGACGCCACTGCCCGACACTTAGCACCTGGAACTGCTGCGAATCCTCGTCTTCGAGGCGTTTGAACCGTCGCGTCAGCTCGGTCAGGTTCGGCACGAAGCGCACGCGCTGCGCCGCCTTGAGACGGTCATATGCCAGCACAACATGCGCATTGGGCAACACCGTTTTGACCGCGTGCAGGTAGAGCAGCCCCTGAACGGCGCGTCCCTCCGTGAAATCGTTTCGGGAGGGCGCGCTGCCCAGCTTGTAGTCCAGCACCATCGCCACGCGCCGGTCGGGGCTGAGATCGATGCGGTCGATAACGCCGCGCAGTGGGATTTGCTGTCCGTCGCTCAGGCGGTAGGAGACGGCTTGGGGACGACGCCGATTGTGCAATGGCTCCGTAAGCGTGCGCTCCTCATCATCGGCTTCCGTACCGCCGAACGCCCACTCGCAGGCGAAGGGCGAGAGATCGAACTGCGCCTGATAGCGCGGCTCGCGCACCCCGAAGCGGCGCAGGAGCCGTTGCGCGAGCGCGTGCAGCACCTGCACCTGCCATTCGGGCAGGTCCGGCGCATGCTCACTGAGAATCGCCCGCAGCTGCTCCGCCAGTGCTTCTACCCACTCCTCGCTTCGGCGGCAGGGCGATTGGCGCACCGCGCGACAGAGGGCGTTATGCGCCACCGTGCCCACGTCCTGCGCGCCCAGGTCGCGTTTCAGGGGGCGTAGCCGCAAAACATAGCGGGCGAAATGCTCGAACGGACATCGAACCAGCGTCTCCAGCTCCGTGACGCTGAACGGACCGCTCCTCTTTCCCACTTGTTCGCGCAACGCCGCGCGATGGAGCGACGGCGCAGGCTCGATGTAAACGACGGGATGCGCCAGCGAAGCGTCGTAGGGATGGAGGCAGTCGTCCGGTTCGGGCGCAATCTGTTCGAGGCTGAAAAATCGCGTCGCGACAGCGTCGCCATATTCGGTTTTGAACTCTTCAAGGTAGAGCGAAGGCAGCGCGTCACTGTCGCCGCTCTGAATACGGGAATAGCTGAGGTAGAGGCGTTCCTGGGCAGTTTGTAGCACGCGCTGAAACAGCATCGGTTCGGCTGCCTGATAATCGGCGCGTGTGGGCAGGTGGATGCCGTGTCCTTGCAAGACCTGATTGAGCGCGCGGCGCTCCGACTCGCGCAGGAACGGATCGTCGGGATGGCGGCGGGGGAGCGTCCCTTCCAAGATTTGCAACGCGAAAACGATCCGCGCCCCTGTCAGGTCGGCATGTTCCATCGGGAGTAGACGCACGCCGTCGCTGCCCAGCCTGTGCGTGAAACGCGCCCCACCGACCAGACGCTCCAGTAGTTCCACCGATTGAGCGGGCGTGCGCTGTCGCCACGCGCGGGCATAGGCATCGACAAGGCGAATCCATTCACTCAGGTCGGCGTCGCGTTCAGAAACATCGCCGAGTTTTAGAATCAGCCGTCGCGCCGTCTGAGGAAACTCAACGGCGAGCCTCTGCCCCAGTGCATCCAGCTCTTGCAACAGGCGCAGGAGGTCAGCGTCGATTGCGCGTTGCAAGGCGCGCTCCAGCCACTGGGCAGCAGGTATGTGGCGACGGAGCTGGCGACGCAGACGGCGCAACGCCAGCACATCGACTTTGTGTGCGGGATGCTCCAGCCAGTGCAGCCAGTCTTCCCCGTAGCCGATGCCCGCGAGCAGACGCAAGCCGTCCATGAGCCACCGCACGCGCCACGACCGCTCCAGCGGTAGCGACACCTCGCCCTGAAGCGGAATCGCATAGCGCGTGAAAATCGCCTCCAGCGTTTCGAGAATCGTTTCAGGTTGGCGTATCACCAGCGCCATCTCGCGGAACGCGACACCCCCCGCGTGGAGCTTCAGGATCTCACGCGCAACGGTTTCCACCTCGTAGAACAGATTGGGAGTATCCAATATCGTGGCTTGGACATCTTGTCCAAGCGCATGCACGTGGCTTGGACAGTCTTGTCCAAGCGTTGTGGGGGCACAGACAGGACTGTCCGTGCTACGGGTGTCAATCCCCCACTGCGTCAGCAGCTGCCGTATTCTGTCGGTAGGGACGTATTTTTCTGCTCGCGCGGGATCGTAAAGCAGCGCCATAGCCACTGGCGTTCTGCTATCCAGAATGCGCAACGCCTCCAGGTCCAGCGCGGTGAGTTCCGTAAATCCCGCAAGCAAGATAGGGGGCGCGTCGCCAGTAGTGTGGAGCGCGTCGAGCAGCGCGCGACGGACTCGAATCGGTTCGGGCAGTCCCGCCTGCTCTAAAGCGCGCCGCCACGCCTGCCAGAGATGCACCAACTCTGTTGTTTTGCGTCGCCATTCCTCTTGCAGGGCTTCGTCGTCCAGGGCGGTAAGGGCAGCAGGCAGGCTCAGTACGGCTTCCGCGCCCTGCTCCAGCAGCTCAGGCGTCAAGCCGTCCAGGCTCCAGCGACACAAGTTCTGCGCCAGCGCGCTGTGGAAGCGAGGTGAGTGGCGCACCTTTCCGAAGTAGTTCTGGGGGCTAAGCGTTTGCTCACAGAGCTCGCCCAGTAGCGCAACCATTTCAGGAGCAGGCTGCGTCAACAGTGCGACGCCCGTTAGCGCGCGCAGGAAGCCGTGCCAGTCGTATACTTCGTGGTCCGCCTTCCCGACAAGTCGCGCTGCGCCCGGCGGCAAAAGGAGCCTGCAGTTATCGCCGAGCGCGCGACGCGACGCCTCGATCAGCTCCCAATGTGGCGCGCCCAGGAAAAGTCGCATGGCGGTAGAAGGGGATTATACCAGACGGCTCAGGTATCCTCATGCTATGAACTGGCGGGCGCAGCTGGAGAACTATCTGCACCCACACAGGGCGCGGGTCGACGAAGCGTTAGACCAGTATCTATCAGGCAACCCGCCGATGCCGCGCGTGGTGTGTGAGGCAATGCGCTACGCCACGCTGGGGGCAGGCAAGCGATTGCGTCCGATACTGTGCATCGCCGCTGCAGAAGCGCTGGGCGGCAAGGCGGAACAGGTTCTCCCCACCGCTTGCGCACTGGAGCTAATCCACGCCTTTAGCCTCGTTCATGACGATCTGCCCGCGATGGACAACGACCACCTGCGCCGCGGACAGCCCACCGTATGGGTTAAGTATGGCGAGGCGATGGCGATTCTCGCAGGTGACGCACTCTTCGCCAAAGCGTTCGAGTTGATTGCGGAGCAGGCGCGGTTCAGCTCCCCAGAGCGCGTGGTTCAGACCCTGCGCCTGATTGCCGAGTCGTCCGGCGTGCGTGGAATGTGCGGTGGACAGGTGGAGGACATCCTGAACGAGGGGCAAGTGGTCTCGGAGGCGACGCTACGGTTCATTCACGCGCACAAGACGGGCGCGCTCATCCGTGCCAGCGTGCTGGCGGGCGCAATCCTGACGGGAGCCGACGAACCGCGTCAGACCGCTCTGGACGCCTACAGCCGCGCGCTGGGGCTGGCGTTCCAGATTACCGACGATATCTTAGACGAGACTGCCTCCACCGAGCAGATAGGCAAGCCCGCTGGCTCCGACCGCGCTCGCCGCAAAGCGACCTATGCTGCCTTGTTCGGCGTGGAGACCGCCCGTGCGCACGCGCAGCAAGCCCTGCAGGACGCCCTGAGCGCGTTGCAGGCGTTCGATGAGCGCGCCGACCCGCTGCGCTGGCTGGCGCACTACGCTGTGGAGCGCGAGAAGTAGCCTACGCCACCGTGTATCGCTGAACCGCTTCCTCGTCGATCTCCACGCCCAGCCCGGGTTTGCTCGGAACGGGGAGATAGCCCTCGGCGTCGGGCGTGATTGGCTCGGTCAGGAAAAAGTCGCGCGCCTTGAGGTCCCAGCCTGGCGGCTCGTAGGGGAACTCCGCCCACTCGCAGTTCGGGCACGCGCCCATCAGCTGCAGGTTCGCTGCGAGTCCCAGCCCGCTTGTCCAAGTGTGCGGGGCGATTTGCTTGCCGAACGCCTCCGCCATCCCCGCGATTTTCTTACCCATCAAGATTCCGCATGAGAGCGCGACATCGGGCTGCAGGATATCGAGCGCGTCCCGAACCAGATATTCGCGGAACTCGTGCAGGTCTTGATTCATCTCCCCGCTGGCAAGCGCGAGGGGCGATTTCTCGCGCAGGCGACGGTAGCCCTCATAGTCGTTCTTGTCGAGCGGCTCCTCCAGCCAGCGCACGCCCAGCTCAGCAAGCTCTTCGGCAATGCGCAAGGCGGTGGGCACATCCCACTTCGGAGCAGGCGCCATCCCCGCCACGCGCCAGCCCATGTTCGCGTCCACCATGATGTCTATATCGGGATAGTGCGCTCGCACGGCGCGAGCAACCTCCATATCCTCACGCCAGTCCCAGCTGTGAAAGCGGAGTTTGACCGCTTGGAAACCCATCTCGCGAATCTGCGCGATATAGTCCAGTCGCGCCTCTTTGCCGCGCAGCTCGCCCGTACTGGCGTATGCCTTCACTCGGTCCTGATAACCACCCAGCAAGCGATACACCGGCTGTCCCAACGCTTTGCCGATGATATCCCAGAACGCCATCTCGATCCACCACAGGCGCAAGCCGAGAAAGGTCGCTGAGCGAGCAATCTGAATGACCTCCTCCACATTCATCGGGTCGCGTCCGAACAGGAACGGCATGAGCAGCTGGTCGATGCAGGTTCCTTCGCGCGTGAACGCGACTCCCGCCGCATAGCCCTTGATGCCCTCGTCAGTCTCCAGCGTGAGCAGGTTCACCCGGTGCGCCGTCTGCGGATAGCCCGGCAACCAAGAAGGGTAAAACGGCGTCTCCAGCGGATACTCCAGCAACTGTAGTTTAATGTTCACAATCCGCATCGCTGCGCCTCCTTGAGGGAGGTTCGCCCGTTTCGAGAGGAATCCTGCCGTATCGCAACCGAGGAGGTAATACCCCTCGGTAAAACCAACGCCGTAATTCGTCGGGGGGAAGCCGACGCCACACGGAGCGCGAGCATAGCGTCAGCGTCCCTCCGACGATCGAAATAACCACACTACAGGGTATAATCCCGCAGAACCTTATAACTATAAGGTTTCTGGTGGAAATATGGCAATTCGGTTTAATGCAGAAACACCGCGCTATGTGCAGGTGCGCCAGTGGGTCGAGCGGCAGATTATCACGGGCTACTGGAAACCCGGCGATGTGTTGCCCCCGGAGCGTGTGTTAGCCGAGCAGCTGGGCATCAGCCCACTAACGGTCAGTCGTGCGTTGCAGTGGCTGGCGAAGGACGGGATACTGAGGCGTAAGCGGCGCGTGGGCACGGTGGTCGCCGAGAACCTGCCACCGACACTTTTTCAGCGGTCGTTCACCGTGATGGCGCTGGGGCTGGGCGGAGGCACACGCCAGCCCGTAGATTTTTACTTCAGCAGTATCCAGCGCAGTATCCTGAACACCCTCGCGCCGATGGGACTACGCACTCTGTGGCTGGACTACCAGATTGACCAGATCGAGCGGGAGTTGCTCTCGTCGGAGTTCGTGGGCGTGCTGGCGATTGCTCCCGCCGCGGAGCATATCGCGCTGCTGGAGGATTTATATCGGCGTGGCGTGCCTGTGGTGATTGTGGGCGCAAGCGTGGAGGAGTGGAAAACCCCCACTGTCGACACCAACAACTACGGCGCGGCGCGTCAAGGCGTGGAGTACTTGCTGCATTTGGGGCATCGGCGGTTCATCGGGCTGTTCGGCGCACTGGAGACCTTCAACTCGCGCGACCGATGGCGCGGCTTCCGCGACGCACTGCAGGAGGCGGGCGTGCCGGATACGCATATCTGGACTTTCACCACGCCCTACGCCGACGAGGTGGACGAAGCGAACCGCCAGGCGATCCGCACGGTGCTGCGCCTGCCCGACGGACCGACCGCGATTTTCGCAGGAGGCTACTACCTCGCGCTCTCAGCGTTGCAGACGGTGCATCAGGCTGGGCTGCGTGTGCCAAACGATGTGTCGTTGATTGGCTTCGACGACCCACCGTCCGCCGCGCTCGCCAGCCCACCGCTCACCACCTTCCGCCAGCCCTTGGAGCAACTCGGCGCGCGCGCCGTGCAGAAATTGCTCGACATGGCAAAAGGGAAGCGTCCTGAACCGTTGCACGAATATCTGCCGATTGAGCTCATAGTGCGCCAGACGACGGCGTCGCCTGTGGCGCAGCAGCCGGATGCGACGCTCGTGTAAAGCGATCTGGCACCCTGAGGTACGACGGCGTCCTCGCCGTCGCGCGAGGAGGTTGCTTACACAACGGCGAGGGCGCCGTCGTACCTCAGGCACCCTCTGTGACAGGTAGAATCATGCTCCTATGAAAACCATCGTTGTCGTCGGCGCGGGGCTGGGAGGCTTAGCAACCGCCGCGCGACTGGCGAAAGCAGGTTATGAAGTCGCCGTGTTCGAGGCGCATTCGCAAGTCGGTGGGCGTATCGGCGAACTACGACGCGACGGCTACCGTTTCGACACCGGTCCCACGCTACTGATGATGCTTGAGCCGCTGGAGCGGCTGTTCAAAGACCTTAATCGGCGCATGGAGGACTATTTAAACCTGACACTAATCGACCCGTCCTATCGCGTCTACTTCGGCGACGGCACGGTGTTCGATTCCACGCCCAACATCGCCCGCATGACACGCGAGATAGCCCACAAAATCAGTCCTGACGAGGTGCCCAGCTATCTGCGCCTGATGGGCGACCTGAGCGCAATGTATCACGCCGTAGTGCCCGCCTTCGTGCGCAAGCAGTATAACAGCCTGGGCGACCTGTTCACACCGTATCAGATTCGGCTGTTGCTGCGCCATCGGCTGTTGAGCAACCTGTGGAAGCGAGTGGGAAACTATGTGCGCGACCCGCGGCTGCGCATGCTGTTCTCGTTCCAGACGATGTATCTGGGGCTGTCGCCCAAAGACGCGCTGTGGGTATATGGCGTGCTGACCTACATGGAGTCGGGCGAGGGCGTCTGGTATCCGCGCGGGGGGATGCATCGCCTGCCCGAAGCGGTTGCTCAAATCGCCCAGGAGGAGGGCGCACGAATCTATCTGAATCATCGGGTGGAGGAGGTGCTGATTGAAGATGGGCGCGCGGCGGGCGTGCGCCTCGAATCGGGCGAGGTGCTGAGAGCCGACGGCGTGGTGATTAACGTGGACGCGCCGACGGCGTATCGAGAACTGCTACCGCCTACTCCCTACGCGCGTCGCGCCTTCAAAAACTCCTGCAGCGCACTGATGTTTTACATTGGCTATGCCGAGCCACTGCCTCATCAGCTGCACCACAACGTCTACTTCAGTCGCGACTTCGAGACGAACCTGCGCGAGCTGTTCGAGCAGAACCGTGTACCGAGCGATCCGTCGTTTTATACATGCCTTTCGAACCGCACCGATGCAGAAGACGCCCCCGCAGGCTGCGAGAACCTGTATGTGCTGGTTCCTGTGCCCAATCTCACAGGCGAGGATGCCCGCGCCGTCGCCCCGCGCGTGCTGGAGACCGTGATGGCGCGTGTGGGGCTAAAGCGTGAGCGGATGCAGTTTGTGGAGACGCTCACGCCCCACGAGTGGCAGTCGATGGGCTTGTGGCAGGGCGCCGCGTTCGGGATTGCGCACACTTTTTTCCAGTCTACCGCGTTCCGCCCGTCTGTGCAGACGCCGTTCCAGCACTGCTATCTGGTCGGCGCCAGCACACAGCCGGGCAACGGGATTCCTATGACGCTGATTTCCGCCGAGTTAGTCGCCGAGCGTGTGCTGGGCAAGTGGGACAAAAAGGCATGAAGCCGCCGTGGGGGTATACTCTCGGCGCGTATGCAGGCACTCAAGGAGTGGGCGCTGGGCGTCATCAATCAGTATGGGTTGACGGGGCTGTTCGGCGTCGCGTTTATTGAGTCGTCGTTTTTCCCGGTGCCGCCCGATGTGCTGGTGATTGCGCTGCTGCTTGCGCCCGACGCGCCTTCGCCGTTCTGGGTCGCCACGATCTGCACAATCGGCAGCGTGCTGGGCGCGGGCTTCGGCTGGATTGTGGGCGCATATGGCGGCTATCCCCTACTCCACAAAATGTTCAAAGAGGAGAAGGTGCAGGCGGTAGAGCGCCTGTATAATCGCTACGGCGTCTACACGATTTTCATCGCGGCGTTCACGCCCATTCCGTACAAGGTGTTCACGATTGCGAGCGGGGTGTTTCGCTATAATATCTGGACGATGATGGGGGTGAGCGTCGTCGGGCGTGGGGCGCGCTTTTTCGCCGTCGCTTATCTGGTTCACTGGTTCGGCGACGCCGTAATCAAGCAGTTTGACCGCGCCTTGCTGGTGGGCACGGCGTTGTTTGTAGCGGGCGCGGCGGGCTATATCTACTACCGCACGCGCTACAGCAAGGTGAAGCGAGTCGCCCGGATGCCGGTTCAGAACGAGTCGACGGGCGAGTAGCAGGCGGGTCGCAAGGGGTAGCGTTCGCGCAGGTCAGGGGGTATCTGTACGCCGTTGGGCGCGGGCAAGCCGAACAGTAGCGCCAGCGCGCCCGCCTGTCCCAGTTTCGCCAGGTTCTCTGGCGCAGGTGCGCTTAGGGTCTCCAGCGCGTCGTAAATCGTTTCCCAGCAGCATATTCGCACCATCGCGCCGCCGTTCCCTATCCAGCGCACATCGGGCAAGAGCGGGCGCACGAGGCGATCGATATCCGCTTCGGGCAGAAAAATTTCTAAGCCCGCGTCTGCCATGTGCGCCGTTTGGCTCGCGAAACCGAGCAGCATGCGCGCCGCTTCCGTATCTTCGGGGTCGCAGCCCAGCTCTGCCACGCCAATCCCACTCACGAAGCGGTTTCCGTTCTCGTCCCGCTCGTGATAGGTCTCAAGCGCGATGTAGCCACGCGCTGTGCCTCCCGCGTCTTCCGCGATGTAGAACTTGCTGCGCCACTGGGGGTCGTCCCAGCGCGTCCAGATGCGCCAGTAGGGGTCATCGCGCTGTACGCTGAGCGGATAGTTGGCGTAGCGGGCAGCGTACCATCGCTGGATGCGGGGTAGGTCATCGGATTCGGCAACGCGAAACCGCCAGCCTGAAATATCGATAGGCATAGGCGTCGCCTGATAGAGGGGCAACGGCAGTCGTTCCCAACCGAGCCGTCCGTAGAAGTCGTGGATGCCCGTGAACAGCAGCCCAAACGCGAAGTCCTCGCTGTCCATTACGGCATGCAGGTCTTGAAGCAGTTGCGAGGCGTAGCCCCGCCCGCGATACTCCGGCAGCGTGGCGACATTCGCAATGCCCGCCATCCACACCGTGCGCCCGTTCCCGATGCGCACAGGGCGTCGCACCAACTGCATCGCCGCGACCAGTTTGCCCCCCACCTCGCAGACTCGCGTATAACGCGGTTGCCACAACGGGTCGTGGAAATACCGCTCGAAATAGTCGTGGCTTGGGGCAAACACCTGCGCCCAGAGGTCTAAGCACGCCGCCTGTTCCTCCGGGCGCAAGTCGCGGAACATCGCGCTCATTCCTCTTCGGGTTCTTCGTCGAGGTCTACATCGAACAGGTCGTCGCCCTCGCCCACGAGTCGCTTGCGGTCGCGCTTCTCCAGCTCCTCGATGCTCACCTCGCCCTCTACGAACGCCGCATCCTCATCACGCGCCAGAATCTTCTCTTCCTCGTCCTCATCAAGCGACGCGGGCAGCCAGTGCTGCGGGTTCACCTTGCGACAGTCGTCGCACACGAAGCGGATATTCACTGTGCTGTACCAGGAAGGTACTTTGTCCAGCGGTTTTTCGCACTCGGCGCACTTAATCATCGGGTCGTCGCCTCCTGTCGGCTGGCTTGAGCGGTTTGTTTCGCCTTCTGCTCTTCCAGATCGCGCAGGTGTTGCTTGTGCGACAAAATGCCGTTGATCAGCATAATCACGGCGGCGATGAGATAAAGCCACGCGAGGCGCGGGTCTACATCCTGACCGGGATCCGCAATCGCCTCGTTGCCGCGCGCGAAGCCAATCATGCTGATGATAAACAGAATCAGCGCGATCCAGAAGTCGGTTTTCTTCCACCAGCCCATGCGGGGGGTATTATACCATGCGGGGGTATACTGAGAGCATGGCTCAGGTGGAGTCGTTGCGGATGGTGCTACGCACGCGAGTCGGCGAAGATGGCGTGTTGGAGATCCACGCCCCGACGCCGCTTTCGGCAGGCGAAGTGGAGGTGGAACTTTGTGTTCGTCCCCTGCGGAAACTGCCTCGCGGCACGCCTGGATATAAGTTGGCGGAGCTGGCGGGTTCGCTCTCGGATGAAGCTGCAGAGGAGATGCTGACAGCGATTGAGGAGGGGTGTGAACAGGTTGACCCAAGTCAGTGGTAGCGTGCTGTTGGATACGAGCATAGCCATAGCTTTGATGCGCAACGATGCCGTTGTGAGCGCCGCTATTGCAAACGCGTCGGAATTATTCACTACGGATATCGTATTGGGCGAACTCTACTACGGTGCATACCGATCCAGTGATCTCGAGCGTAACCTTCAGCAAGTTCAGCGTTTCGCTTCGCTATGCCGTGTCCTTTCCACAAACAGAGAAATCGCTGAGCAATACGGTGTACTGAAACGTACCTTAGCAAAAGCAGGCACGCCGATTCCCGAAAACGATATCTGGATTGCTGCGACCGCACTGTTTTACGGGTTGCCACTGGCAACACGCGACCAACACTTCGAGCATGTTAGTGGACTTACTATAGTAAACTGGTAAAGAGATGAAGGAATTAACGCAAAATGTCCACTGGCTCACTCTGCCTGCTCCCGACCGTGATGTGGTGATTTCGGGTCGCGTACGTCTGGCGCGGAACCTACTTCAGTATCCGTTTCCCCACCAAGCGAGTGAAGCGCAGCTGGGGGCGATTGCCCACACGCTGCGCCGCGAGTTGCAGGAAGCGGGTCTGCATCACGCCCTTGAACTGAGTCGTCTAAGCTTGCAAGAGCGGGCGCGTCTGGTCGGCGCGCGGGTGATTAGCCCTGCCCTGCTCCCCGAGCTGCCCCACCGTTGGGCATTGATGGACGATTCGGGAAGTGTGGTCGCTGTGATTAACGAGGAAGACCATCTGCGCCTGCAAATCACATGTGCTGGCTGGCAGCCACAAACCCTTTCCGAGAGCCTCGTTCACTGGGAGCGCACGTTGAACACCATGCCGTTGCTGTGGGCGCGCTCGCCAAAGCTGGGCTATCTGACCGCCTCGCCCATCAACTTGGGTTCAGGCATCCGACTTGGATTGCTGATGCACCTGATGGGGCTGCAGCGCGCCCGCCAGGTTACGCGCTGGCTGGAGGCGTTGCAGGCGCTGGGATGCCACGCCCGTGGGCTGTACGGTGAGGGGAGCCTCGCCTTCGAGGGCTACGTGCAAATCTCGCTGCTGGGGCGGCGCGATCCCCTTGATGAGCTGCTTGCGCGGCTAAAAGGCACACTGCGCACCCTCATCGACGCAGAACGCGACGCCCGCGCCCGTATCGACCGCGACGCACTGGAGGAGGAGTGGGGAGAGTTGCAAGCTACCCTGCGCCACTCCGAGAGCCTCTCGCTGGGCACGACGCTGCGCGCCTTAGCCGTATACCGCATGCGCAGCATGCTGGACTATAACGACGCGCAGCGCGATTACGCCGATAGGTTGCTGTTCGAAGCCGCGGTCTACCCGCCCCCAGAGCCAGAATACGCCGCAAAAGAGCGCGCCGAGTGGCTAAGGGGACGGTTGACCTGAATCGGAGGAGTATTTCGTCGGCGGGGACGCCGACGCTACGAGGGGCGGTTCGTAGC
>JAOAES010000248.1 GCA_026416655.1 Fimbriimonadales bacterium | reverse complement strand
TTCGATGTTGTGGCGGCGAGCGGAAACCGAAGCGCGGCGGATTACGCCCGACGAATCGGAATGGTTCCTGCGGGTATTGTGTGCGGGGTTTGGTCTCGATATCGGCTCGGCGCGACGGTTTTTCTACGACGACCCCTATTTTGAGGTGAATCAGCGGTGGGGGTTGTGGCTGAACGAGCGGGGTAGCTGGACGCTCGTCTCGATTCTCACGGCGATTCCGCTCACGATGTGGATAGGGGCGCGCGCAGTGCCGTTCTACGGGATTGCAGGCGTGGCGACGCTGCCCGACTATCGGCGTCGGGGCTTCGCGGGGGAGCTGTTGCGTCGGGCGTTGCAGAGTCTGTATCACGAGGGCGCGCCGCTCGCTATCCTGCAGGCGTTCAATCACGAGTTTTACCGCAAACTGGGCTGGGAGACCGTCGGCGCGATTGCCCATGTGCGCCTGACGCCGAAGCAGCTGCCGCGCTACAGCGCCGAGCCGTTGCGGCGTGCCGGCGTCGCCGACCACGCCGCAGTGATGCGGCTCCACGAACAACACGGGGTGCGTCGCACAGGGAGCCTCGTGCGCGACGAACGCCGCTGGGAGTACCTGTTCTGGAACCTGCCGAACCTTTGGGTGTATGAACATCAGGGGCAGATGGAAGGCTACCTGTTTTACGATTTTCTCGATTCGGGCTGGACACTGCGCGTGCGCGAGATGCTCTGGTGCAGTGAGCGAGCGCGACGCGCGATTCTCGGCTGGCTCGCCGACAACGAGGAGTCGGTGCAACAGGTGGAGTTCCAGCTGCCCTTGGCGGAGGTTTCGGCGTTGGGACTGATGGGCTGGAGCGCGCCGCCAACCGAGCCGAGCCAGCCCTTCTACACGGCTCAGATGTTGCCGAACTTCATGGCGCGTCCTGTGCATACCGCTGCGCTGCTGAGGGCGTTGCTGTCGAGCGCGCCCGCGCCAGAGGGGTTTCAGCCGTTCAACCTGCGCGTACGGGATAGCGTGTTGAAGGCGAATGGTGAAGTGGTCGGCGTGCGGGTAGAGAACGGTCGGCTCGATATCGGGGGGGAGCTATCTGGCGCGCCATCTCTGAGCCTTGCACCTACCAGCATGGCGATGCTCGCGTTGGGGACGATGAGCGCGCCGGAGCTGTGCGCCCGCCGTATCCTGAACGCGCCCGAAACACTGCTGCCTACGCTGGACGCGCTATTTCCCGAACGGCAGCCGTGCCTCGCGCCCATCGACTTCTTTTAGCCCATCCCCATGTTCCCTTCGGCGTCACCCATCATGCGCGGGGGCGGTGCGCCGTTGGGCGAGGGCTGATACAAAGCCACGGGCGTTCCGAAGCGTGGCGTCGCAAAGGGCAAGTGCGTGCTGCCCCGCGCCAGAATATGCAGGTAGTTCGCGCTGTCGCCCTCATACGGCGCGCCATGATTCCACGGAACCCACGACCGCGCGTTGCAATAGTGGCACACGAACGACCGACGCCAGCGATCCGTCGTCCGGTTCGGATACGACCGATGGAGCAGGTGCCCGTCAAAGAACAGCACGTCGCCCGGCGCCATCGGCACCGGCACTGGTGGGGGATATTGGCGCACAATCCGGGTAAGCGTGTTCAGTTCGTCGTCCAGATGGCTCACATTTTCTACTTCCTGCAGGTCTTCAAAGGCATTCGCGGCGTGGACGTGGGCATAGGTGTTGTTGTGGGGTGGGTAAATCGGTTCGCAGTGCGAGCCGGGCACGACCCACAAGCAGCCGTTCGTCTCGTCAGCAGGCTCTAAGGCGAGCCACGCGCCGATGAGTGTGTCGGGATAAGTGGTGATGTAGTAGGCGTCCTGATGCCAGCCCTGCCCACCGGTGCCCGGTGGGTTGTAGAAGAGCATCGTCTGGAGCGCCAGCACATCGGGACCAATCAACGCCTCCAGCACATCGAGGATGCGCGGATGCAGCAACCCCCACTCTGCGACAGGGTCTACCCAGTGGAGCTGATGGACGCGCGTGCCTTTCGCGATTTCGTGGATGGAGGCGTTCGGGGGCTGCGTAGCCACCGCGCCCTCCCAGCGCGCCATCGCCCAGTCCAGCAGTCGCTGCACATCAGCGTCAGGCACCAGCCCTCGCACCAGCAGGTAGCCCTCACGACGATAATGCACATACTCGTCGACCTTTACCTTATAACGGTCGGCGCGCTCCACAGCCTGCGGCAGGTAAGGCATAGTAGGACTTAGATTCGTACGGAACTGACGGGAATCCTGCTATGAGACTCCTTCCCACGCCACGACAGGACACCCCTGACAAAGGCGGCTGAAGCCGTTCCTGTGCCAGCAAAGCCAACTTAAGGTATCTTTATGCTTATGCGAAACGGATGGCGCATTTCCATATTGGGCTGGTTGACAGTCGTGCTGACGCTTGCCAGCTGCACGCAGGCGCAAAACAGCGCGTCCAAGTATGACGCCGACCTGATTTTCGGCTACGATAAGACCCTGCCGCTTAGCCCGCAGGAGACCCTCGCTGAGGAGACGGCGCAATACCAGGTGTACAAAGTCACCTATCGGAGCGCGCGTGACCAGCGCGTGCCGGCGTTTCTGATTTTGCCCAAGAATCGGGGCGAAGAGAGGCTGCCCTGCGTGATTCTGATGCACGGCTTGGGCGGCGATAAGCGCATGTTTCAGATGCTCTGGGGTCCGCTGACTCAGGCGGGCTACGCGCTGTTCGCCATCGACGCCCAATATCATGGCGAACGCAGACCGAACGATGATATCCCCTTCTTCGGGATGTATCCCTATCGCGCTCGCGACGCGCTGATACAGACCGTGATTGACCTCCGACGCGGCGTGGACTACCTGCAGACGCGCAAGGAGATTGACCCCGACAAAATCGGCTACATCGGCGCGAGTATGGGCGGGATTATCGGCTCGATGTTCGCGGGCGTAGATGAGCGCGTGAAAGCCCCCGTGCTGCTGGTGGCAGGCGGCGATTGGAAGATTCTGATGGAGAAAAGCACGCTTTCGATGTGGCGCGACGCCGCAAAGAACAACCCCAAACAGATGGAGGAGGCGTTGCGCGTGATGGATGTGGTCGACCCTGTGAACTGGGTGGGACGAATCGCGCCGCGCCCCGTGCTGTTCATCAACGGCGACGCGGATGATGTCGTGCCTGTAGAGTCGAACAAAGCCTTGCACAACGCTGCGCGGGAGCCGAAGAAGGTGGTCTGGTACAAGGGCGGGCATGTGCCCCCGCCGAGCGACTGGTTCACAGTAATCGGCGAAGTGACGCGCTGGCTGGATACCCACCTGAAGGGAAAGCAGAGCGCATCGGGCTGGCGAAGCTGGCTTCCCCGCGCACGGTCGTGGCGTGAGTTGACCGATTGGGCGGCGGCGTATGCACCGCTACTCAGCGCCTTCTTCCGTGAGTTCGCCGCCTCCCTGCGAGCGTACCTCGCGCCAACGATGCGATGAAAGCACTGATTCTGGCTGGGGGTAAGGGCACGCGCCTGCGCCCCATTACCTTCAGCATGGCGAAGCAACTCGTGCCCGTGGCGAACAAGCCCGTGTTGTTTTACGGGCTGGAGGCGGTCGCTGAGGCGGGCATCCGTGAGGTCGGAATTATCGTGGGCGACACGGCGGCGGAGATTCAGCACGCCGTCGGCGACGGCAGCCGCTGGGGCGTACAGGCAACCTACATCCCCCAACCTGAGCCGCTTGGACTGGCGCACGCCGTGCTGACCGCCGAACCGTTTCTGCAGGACGAGCCGTTCCTGATGTATCTGGGCGATAACCTGATTACCTCCAGCCTCAAGCCGTTGGTGGAGGCGTTCGAACAGCGCCAGCCGAACGCGCTGATTCTGCTGGCGGAAGTGCCCAACCCCCAAGAGTTCGGCGTGGCGGAGCTGCAAGGCGAGCGCGTCGTGCGCCTCATCGAGAAGCCCAAGCACCCTCCCAGCAACCTCGCGCTGGTCGGGGTCTACCTGTTCGATAAGCACATTTTTGAAGCCGCACGCGCTATCAAACCCTCCTGGCGCGGCGAACTGGAAATCACCGACGCCATCCAGTATCTGATCGACAAGGGCTATGCGGTCGAATCGCAGCAGATTACGGGCTGGTGGAAAGACACGGGGAGCCTGGACGCGCTGCTGGAGGCGAACCGCCTCGTGCTGGAAGACCTGAAGCCGTCTAACGAGGGCGTTCTGGAGGCGACGCAGCTGCACGGGCGCGTGTCGATTGGCGCGGGCAGCGTGCTGAAGCGTTGCACCGTGCGCGGTCCCGCGATTATCGGCGCGAACTGCTATCTGGAAGACTGCTATATCGGCTCGTTCACGGCAATCGGCGATGGCGTGCGCCTTGTAGAGTGCGAGATTGAGTACAGCATCGTGCTGGAAGGCAGCAGCGTGGAAAACATCGAGACGCGCATCGAGGGCAGCCTGCTCGGTAAAAATGTGTCGGTTCGTGGCGGGGCAAAACGCCCCCGTACCCTGCGCCTGATGCTGGGCGACAGCAGTCTGGTGGAGATGCCGTAAGTGCCCCTCCACCGTTCACGGGGGAGAACGACACCGCGACCGGGTTCATGCCCTGCCTGCATAGTGGAAGGACCTATTCCCGCAAAACCGCCTGCAACCGCTCAATCACTCGCTCCGGGCGCACACTGAGCATGCACTGATGTCGCTCCAGCAGGCAGTCGGCGTTGCGGAAACGGTTCTCGTAGCACTTGCTGCACGGCTCCTCAG
>JAOAES010000225.1 GCA_026416655.1 Fimbriimonadales bacterium | reverse complement strand
GGCGTCGGCAACTACACCGCGTCGGTGATTGGCTACACGCAGCCCGACAGCTACACACGCCGCATCACCGTGCGCTCCGTCGGCTGGATCGACCGCAACGGCAACGGTCAACTGGACGCCAACGAGCCGCGCCAGGTCATCGACCAGACCTTTGACCTCGCACTGACCCGCTCCGCCGTGTTCGACTACGCCTACTTCGTGAACAACTACGGCTGGATGTACGGATTCAGCGGCGAGCAGCTCGTGATGAACGGCGATTCGCGCTCCAACGGCGACTTCGAGTTCCGATATGGCTCAGGGGGACCGCCCGTTTTCAACGGCTCGATTGTGGCGTCGCCAAACGAGAAGCTTAGCCCCCGCGCCGAAGGGCGCATCATCCTGCCCGGCGGTCATCAAACACCAAACCAGTGGAGCAACACAGAGTACGCCACGCGCCAACTGAACAACCCCTGGATGCGTCAGGCATATAATAGCATAATCCATGGCGCGTTTACCAGCAGCAACTTCAGCCTCTGGCGAGATTACCTATACAATGCGCAAGGGCAGATGGTGAACGGCTCGCCGTTTGGCGCGGTGCTGGCGGATGTGAACGGCACGCGCAACTTCAGCAATCAGACGCTGGATACTCGCCCAACGAATGAACTGGTTCTGCCCGACCTGAACGACCTCAACTACTACATTCAACTCTCGCAATCTTGGCGCAACCCGAAAGCGACCTTCTCAGACGGCTTACCCAACCCGAACTACAATCAGCCCGCCTACATCGAGGTCTGGGATCCACAGCAGAACCGCTATGTACGCCTCGACACGAACGGCGTGATTAACGGCAGCGTCGCGCTGATTGGCTACCAGAACCGCCCTATCCGCATCCACGGACCGATTACGATTACGCAAGATGTGGTCATTCGCGGTTATGTGGAGGGACAGGGCACGATCTACGCGGGGCGGAATGTGCATATCGTAGGGGATATTATCTACAAGAATCCGCCCGACTTTCGCGGGAACGTGTTCGGAACCGTCTTGAGTACGAGTGAGCGTAGGGACGCGCTCGGTCTGGCGGCGCGCGGCAGTATCATGATGGGCAACACACGTCAGTTCGGCAATCCCTATCCCTTGCAATACATGACGCCGCCGTTCACCAAAGGACGCTACGACGAGAACGGCAACTGGATCCCGCCGTTCGACGCCCGCCAGATCGATAGCACGGGACGCATGCGCTACCAGTCTGCCTATGGCGACGCCGGGCAGGTCGAAATCGAGCGGCTCTCCCAGCAAATCGATATCGACCAGAACGGCGTTATCACTGCGGATGAGCGTGGCATCTCGCGCATCGATGCCGTGATGTTCACCAACTTCGTCGGGGGTGGGAACCTCGCGACGGACGGGCTGGGGCTGACCGTGAACGGTGCGATTATCGCTAAAGATGAGGCGATGGTGCTTTACAGTCTGCCGCTGCGCTTCAACTACGACTGGCGCATCCGCGAGCGCAGCCTCGATGACCAGCCGCTGATTAACATCGAACTGCCGCGCGTGGCGAGCGTGCTTCGCCTCGCATGGCAAAAAACACGCTAACACCGTGGCACGGGCGTCCCGCCCGTGCAGGGTTATTTTAGCTTGAGCGGGACGCTCAAGCCACGCGCCCGTGCAGGGCTATTTTAGCTTGAGCGGGACGCTCAAGCCACGGGACACGCTACAGAAGTTGGGGAGGGACATTATGCGAATCGGCATTACAGGAATACTTTGCTTGGTTTCACTTGCCCTGAGCTGGGGCATCGCTACGGAAGGACGCAGCCCAAACGAGCGTCCCGACTGGTGGAAGCAGTACGATAACGCGCCCGCCATCCAGGCGAGTCCGCAGGTAATCGCGCCTAAGGGCAACATTCCGAACGTCGTTGAAGAAGCCGTGACCCGCAACGCGCCGGCAGGCGTGCCCGAGACGCTGGTAGTCGGTTCGGAGGGCGCAAAACAGGGGACGACGGGGATTGCACCCGCTATCGACGGGGCACAGGTCATCCAAGAAGCCTCGCGCGACTTGAACGCAGGCAAACGCTCAATCTGGCATGGGTTCGCCCTCTTCGGGGCGTTCCTGCTGCTGGGCGGCGGCGCGGTGTTCGGCGTGATACGCTGGCTTTCGAATCAGCTTCCTGAGCCGCCTAAACCCACGCGCCGACGGCGGTTTTGAACCTCTGGTGCGACGGCGTCCCCGCCGTCGCACCCAAAACCGCCCTACGGAATCGTCGGCGGGACGCCGACGCTACGCGCTGGGCACTCGTAGCGTCGGCGTCCCGCCGACGACTTAAACTGCACCCCTGATTACATCGGATAGCGCAGCAACGCGCTGACCCCATGAATCTGCTCCCGGGCGTCGCCATGCACCGTCTCCACCTGCGCGCCCTGCTCTAAAGCCCGCTCCAGCACCGTATCCACAATATCGGGCATCTGCCAGACGGAGACCGTGCCCTCAGGCGCGTCTTCGGGCTTCAACCCAATCACGCCCGACGGATAGAAGACCGCGCCCGGCTGCGTGAACTCGGTATCGTACAGCAGCACGCGCACATTCGCCCACTCCAGCGCACGCAGCACGGCAGGCAGCCCGATTGCCTTCATCGTGGGCGTCGCCTCGTTCAGCTCCCGAAGCAGGTGCGCCTCCTGCTCGCGATCCAGCTCCAGCAGCCGATCCAGCACACGCTCGTAAATCTGGTTGATGGGCATCTTATCGTGCGCCTGAATCCTGCCGGCGTAGGCGCGGCGCACATAGTCGTGCAGATAGCTGGGGAACGCGCTCGCCAGTTCGTCAGGCGCGGCGATGATGAGCCGGTCGAACGGGTGCGCGCGGCGCAACTCGCGAATCGTGTCGGCGATTTTGCGCAGGTGCTGCTGCTGCTCATGCTGCTTGAGCATCTGCACATTCCGCTCGCCCATCCCGTGCTGCGCCGTCAGCCCGCTCGGCGTGCGCACCCCATGCACGCCCGGCGGCAACACCTCGCGGTCTTTCACGACGCTGAAAGCGTCCAGCGGCTGGATCCCATGAATGTCAACCTGATAGAAGTAGGCGTCGCGATTATCGAACACCGCCACGAGGTTCACTCCGAAGTCCGCCTCCACCGCAAACAGGCGGCGCACATAAGGCGTCTGATCCACAACCAGCGTGTTGCGCTCCACATAGGGCAGCAACATGGTCTGGAACAGCCCCTCGCCCGAACATACGAACGCCGCCAGCCCGCGCACAGGCAGCGAGTTCTCGCCAAGCAGGTTCGACGGCTCCTCCACAAAGTCTTCCAGCGTCTGGAAATCTTTGCGGATCGACTCCCGCGCCTCCGCCGACACGGGATGGTCGTCCAGCCAATGGCTGAGCTGGTTCACCAGCGTTTTGAGCCGAATGCGATACTTTGGCGGGCGCGTGGCGCGCTGGTCAGGCGTCATGCTCAGGTACAGCGTGGTAGTCAAATACCGCTCCGATTTGAAATTTTTCAACATCTCCAGCGTGTTTCGCATAGTCATGCCTCCTTCGCTCCCCGCCACCCCTGTATAGGATACCTGAAAAAATCCTACGGATTCCGCTTCTTCGGCTCGATAATCATCTCACCGATTGGTTTTCCGCCTTGCTCTTTGGATCTGGCTTCCACACGCTGCAGCTCTTCTTCCAGATAGACCACGACACGCTCGTTGTTGCGCCAGCGCATTATGTAGAACTCATCTTCGCCATCCAAAGAGACATCGCCCTCAAAAGTCACAGTTCGCTGCTTGCCATCATATACCACACGCTGCGCGGTTCCATCCAGGCGGCTAAGCGGTTGGGAACGGTCGTAGCGGAAGTTGACCTGTCCTGACGCTTCCGCGCTGCGCACCGTGAGCCGATTCTGCTCGTCGGGCGCAAGCGTCGCTTGAAGTTGCAGGCAGGTCATCGTAAAATATTGCTCTGGTGACTCCACGCGCACGGGCGCGCCCCTTTTGCCCAGCACGCGAATTTCGGCGACATCGCTCTTGACTCGGCGAATGAAGTCGAGGTCGGCATAGTTAATTTTTACTTTGCCGAACTGAATCTGCCCGCCCTGTTGCGGTTGCGCATGCAAGCAGACGCCCATCAGCACCAGAATCGCACTCAGCCAGCGCATGCGCAGGAGTCTACCTGATAACCTTTGGGGGGACGCGTTGGGGGCGTCCCCCGACTTTTCAGTCTACCAGTTCTTCAGGGCGGAACCAGAGGTTCAGTTCATACTCCGCCGCCTCGGGGTCGGACGAGCCGTGAATGATGTTCTGCTCGATGTCCAGTCCGAAGTCGCCGCGAATGGTGCCCGGTGCGGCGTTGGCGGGGTTCGTTGCCCCCATCATCTGGCGCGTGACCTCGATCGCGTTGGGGCATTCCAGCACCATCGCCACCACAGGTCCCGAGGTGATGAAACTGACGACGCTCCCGAAAAATGGCTTGTCGCGATGGACAGCGTAGTGTTTCTCGGCAAGTTCGCGTGTTGGATGCACCATCTTCAATCCAACGATGCGAATACCCCGCCTTTCGAAACGCTGAATAATCTCTCCGACTAACCCGCGGCGCACGCCGTCAGGCTTTACGAAAATTAGTGTCCGTGTAGTCTGACTCATAAACGCCTCCTTACTTGATTCGGTTAAAGCCGCCGTAGCGGCGAGGGAATTATACCTGGAGGGGGTTTTAGGCTATAATATAGAGTGGAGGGGATTCGTATGCAGAAATGGTTTACAGCGTTGTTGCTGATCGGGGGCTGGACGC
>JAOAES010000205.1 GCA_026416655.1 Fimbriimonadales bacterium | reverse complement strand
CGCGGGTTCGCGGTCAAATCGTCAGGCGCGAGGTAGGGCTTGAGGTCGAACGCCCACGCTGCGAACGGGGGCTGTACCACGCGGGCGCGTTCAATCACTTTCGGCTGCAGCGGTTCTAAGGTCAGGAACGGGATAGGGCGTGGGCGCAGTTCGCCCCACGGCGCACAGCCCGCCTCGCCGATTTCCACCGCCTCGTTCCACTCGTAGTCGTCGTAGCGGGGCATCGTCCAGTCGCCCATCGCGCGGCGAGCGTCGTAAAGTTCGTCAAAGCCCAGCTGACACGACATCCGCGCCGTCGCTCGCTCAAATGCGGGGTGTGGCACATTCAGCCAGCTCGCGTCGGAGGCGGCGACGATTTTGCCATCGCACTCCACCTGCGCAATCAGCCCTCCACGCCCCTTGCCACGCACATAGTCGTTCTGAAAAGTGCCAATCCCCAGATGATGTACCAGCACGGCGACGGCGTTCAGCCCCTCGTGGGCGTACTGCGTTACATCATGCACATCGTAGTACCAGCCGCCGTAGAAGCTGCGGATGGGTCCGTGCCCAATCAGTTGCCCGTTGAACCAAAGGGTGTAGCGGGTGTCCGCGCTGAGGGCGACGGTGACCTTGCTGAAGCCGCGGCTCAGTTGAAACTCTTTGCGCACGCACCAGTAGAAGTTGCGCGGGGCAGGCTCGCCCGGCGACCAGATCCAACGCGCTCGCCAGTTCATGGAGCATGTTGTTCGCCCTTGCGGGTGTGAATCCTGCTGGACGTGCGGTATACTTTTAACTGTTATGCCGCGCGTGACGATTATCGGCGGCGGGTTCGCAGGCGTGGAAGCCGCTTGGGCCGCCGCCCGGCTTGGAGTGTCGGTACGCCTCTACGAAATGCGCCCTAAGCGCAGCACTCCCGCCCACAAAACAGGGTGGCTTGCCGAGTTAGTTTGCTCCAACTCCTTCAAATCGCTCTTGCCGACCACGCCGTCCGGTCAGCTGAAGTGGGAGATGGAGCGGCTCGGCTCGCTGGTGATTCCGACAGCGCGTGAGTTTGCTATCCCGGCAGGCGAGGCATTAGCCGTCGACCGCGAGCCGTTCGCGCAAGCCATCACGGCGCGGATTGAACTGCATCCTCTGATTGAAGTTGTGCGTGAGGAAGTCACCGAGATCCCCGCCGACCGCCCCCTGATTATCGCCACGGGACCGCTGACCTCCGACGCGCTCGCCAGTGAAATCGCTCGCATCACGGGCAAGCAGCACCTCTATTTTTACGACGCCGTGTCGCCCATCGTGGACGCCAGCACGATAGACTACGAGAGAGTGTTTTTCGGCAATCGGCGCGAGAAGGGCGATCCCGCTTACATCAACTGCCCGTTCACGAAGGAGGAATACGAACGCTTCTGGCAGGCGATTGTGGAGGCGGAACTGACGCCGCTCCACGATTTCGAGGAGCCGCGCTTTTTTGAAGGGTGCGTGCCGCTGGAAGAGTTGGCGGCGCGGGGTAAGGACACGCTGCGTTTCGGACCGCTTAAGCCTGTTGGTCTTATCGACCCACGCACGGGCAAGCGTCCCTACGCCGTGTTGCAACTGCGCCCTGAGAACAACGAGCGCACGCTGTATAGCCTTGTGGCGTGCCAGACGCGCATGAAGTGGGGCGAGCAGAAGCGCGTGTTCCGCCTCGTGCCCGGTTTGGAGAACGCGGAGTTCGTGCGCTACGGCGTGGTGCATCGCAACACCTATCTCGACTCGCCGCGCCTGCTTCAGAGCACCTTGCAGTTCTGTGAGGATGGACGCCTGTTCTTCGCGGGGCAGATTGTTGGGGTGGAAGGCTACATCGAGTCGGCGGCGTCGGGGATTATCGCGGGGCTAAACGCGGCGCGCCTGGCGCTGGGCAAACCTGCTGTCGTGCCCCCGCGTGAAACGGTCATCGGCTCCCTGTTGCACTACATCAGCAGCTACGAACACAAAGAGTTCCCGCCGATGAATGCGAACTGGGGGCTGTTGCCTGAACCTGAAGACGCGCCCAAAGACCGCGAGCTGCGCCGACAACTCAAACTCCAGCGCGCTCGCGCGGCGATGGAGCGCTTCGCCCAAGCGATCATGTTGGCGACTCCTGCACAGACGGTATAATACGAACCGCTATGTATGTCATTATCGCGGGCGGCGGCGATATCGGCTATCATCTGACGAAAGCGTTGCACCAGCACGGCTACGAAGTGCTGCTCATCGAGAAGAATCGCAAGCGCGCGATGGAGTTAGCGGACGAACTCGGCGAGCGCGTGATGTACGGCGATGCGTGCGAAGTGCGCGTGTTGAACGAGGCGGGCGCAAGGCGCGCGGATGTCGTGGTGGCTGCCACAGGCGACGACGAGGACAACCTCATCATCAGCCAGCTGGCGCAGAACTTTTTTAAGGTCAAGCGTGTCCTCGCCGTTGTGCGCGATCCACGGCACGAATCGCTCTTCTTCCGACTGGGAATTCACGAAACTGTCTGCAGCACACGCTTCATTTTCAATATCCTCGAGCAGGAAGTGGAGTACGGGGAGGTGCTGCCCATCGGCGCGATTATGCGCGGCGATATCGAGGTCATTGAGGCTGAGGTGACCCCCGAGTCGCCTGTGGCGGGGAAGAGCATCGGCGAGATTGAGCTGCCGCCGAAAACACTGCTGGCAGCGGTGGTGCGGAACGGACAACTCACACTGGGACTGGCGAACCTGATTCTCCAGCCGGGCGACACGGTGGTCGCGCTGACGCCGCCGCAGCACGAGAAGCAACTCGCGCGAGTGATGCGTGGAACGGCGCGATAAGGGAACGGATTCGTCGGCGGGGACGCCGACGCTACCCGCGAGGAAATCGTAGCGTAGG
>JAOAES010000179.1 GCA_026416655.1 Fimbriimonadales bacterium | reverse complement strand
TCCTCCTCTATCGCTTCGCGTATTGCCTGCCAATCACGCCGATTGCGCGTTGCAGCGCGGCATAGGCGTCTAAGTAGTCAAACTGCGCGTTCACAAGGTTCGTTTGCGCCTGTGTGAAGGCGAGTTCGGCGTCGCTGATTTCGAGTTGGGGCGAGACGCCTGCCTCGAATCGCACGCGGGCAAGGCGCAGGGCTTCCCGCGCCTGCTCCAGCCCTTTCTGCGCGACGGCGAGCCGTTTCTGCGCGTCCTGCAGGTTCAGGTACGCTTGCCGCACCTCCAAAGCGACGCCCTCTTTCGCCTGCTGCAGGCGCAGTTGGGCAATCTCCAAATCGTCGCGGGCTTGGGCTTCGCGGGCGCGGGTGATGCCGCTGTCCCAGATGGGCACCGACAGCACCAGTACGCCCGTATAGGACTCGCGGCGCGGGTTGAAGGTGGAGGTGTTCAAATTGAAATCTGCCTGCCCAGTCAACACAAGGCTTGGAAGACTGCCGCGCTGCGCGTTGCGGATGTTCACGCGGGCAAGTTCAACGCCCCGCTCGGCGGCTAAAATCTCAGGGCGGTTCTGGAACGCCTGCTGCGTGAGCGTCTCCAGCTCCGCTTCCTGCAGTGGGGGCAGTTCGGTAGGCTTCACGACCTGCACGGGGGTATTCAGGTCGCGTCCCAGTAGATTGTTCAGCGCGGCGACGGCGAGTTCGCGCTGGTTGCGGGCGTTTAGCAACGCTTGCTCGGCTTGCGCGACGGCGGTCTCAGCGCGCAGCAGGTCGAACTGCGCTGCCACGCCGGCGTCTACCTGTGCGCGAATGATGCGCAGTCGTTCTTGGGCGTTCTTGAGGGCTTCCTCTGCCACACGCACGAACTCATCGGCGCGCGCCACGCCCTGATACGCCTGCACCACTTGCAAAATTGTGTCGTTGCGCGTCTGCTCGTACTGCAGCTCGCTGATGGAAACGAACACCGACGCGGCGCGGATGGCGGTACTCACTATCCCGCTGATGTCGATAACCTGGGTGAGGGTAATCCGCGCTGTGCGGTTCTCGATATTGCCTAATCGGATGGGCTGTGGACCGAACCGCGCGGTCGCCACGCGGTCGAAGCGGGTGTAGGTGGCGTTGCCCTGTATTTGGGGCAGGGCGTTGCCGCGCGCCTCGCGTACGGCGTTGCGCGATTTCTCGAGATTGCGCTCGCTGATTTGCACAGCGCGGTTATTGCGCAGGGCAAGCTGGATGGCTTCGTCGAGCGTGAGGGGATTGCTGGGTTGAGACCAGGTGGGGATACAGAGCGCGCTTACTAAGCAGAGTGCAGGTAGCTTCAGTCGCATGGGTTGCCCTCCGTGGCTTGAGCGTCTCGCTCAAGCGAATTTTGCACGGGCGAGACGCCCGTGCCACGCGGTGTGGCTTGAGCATCCTGCTCAAGCGGGGTTAGTTGCTGCACGGGCGGGACGCCCGTGCCACGCGACGTGGTTATATCTCCGCGCCACTTCCACTCCGTGAGTCCAGCTTGTTCAGGATTTAGCAGAGTATAGGTTACGACATGCTCAAAATCACGCTCGTCCCGCACGATATGGTCATAGTACTCAATCTGCCAGAAAGAACCTGTTCGGCTCAGTATAGCGTTGGCGCGCTTAGCTGTGAAACTTTTCCACGAGTGAATGATATTAGAAAGCTCCCACTCCCCCAGCGGTTGCACCACCACATGCACATGGTTCGGCATAATACACCATGCCCACAGACGATAGCGCACGCCGTCAAAGTGTTGCAGTGTGTCGGCAATGATTTGGGCAATCTCGTCGTGTTGGAGCCAGCACGCGCCATAGCCTGCGTCAAGATATTGCTCAATCCGCTCGCTGTAGAGTTTTTTCAGGCGTGCTTCTTGTGCGGGGGTAAGCGCACCTTTGCTTTCGTACTCGCGTCGGAGCTGCTCACGCTCGGCTTGAATGGCTTTCAGGGCGGACTGGGGAAGCGAGTCGGCAAGGCGAAACGTGACAAAGTAGGTCACGCCCTCCTGACGCCAGTGGGGGAGGTATGCGCCAAGGCGTTTGGCGATGGCGCGGGTGGGGTCTAAGAAAGTGGCTTGAGCGTCTCGCTCAAGAGCAGGGGGGGCTGCTTGCACGGGCGGGACGCCCGTGCTACGATTGGCTAAAAACGCCGGCTTATAAAACTCCAGCACGCGCTCTACGATTTGTTCCAACGGCTCTTCAGGGCGCTCCATGAGCCATTCCATCTGGCAGAGGCGGTAGAGCTGAATCGCACAGTGCGCCAGCTCCTCAGGCGGCACATCCGTGCGAAACTCCCCGCGCTGTTGCCCGCACTCGAAGCCCCGCCGCGCATGCGCCGTCGCCTCCTGCAAAATCTCCGCCAACATTTGTCGGAGCGCCTCGCTCTGCATCGCTGTGTTCATTATCGAGCGTGTAATCTGAACCGAATGCGAGTCGCGCTGCGCGATAAACAACATCACCTGACGCAACACCTCCCACTGGCTTGGTGCGTTTTCAGGCTGCAGCGCGTCCAAAAACTCGTACACCTCATCCGTCATGTCGCGGATGTAGGCGTGTAGCAGGTGTTCTTTCGTAGGAAAGTAGGTGAAGAAGGTGCCCTTAGCAACATCGGCAAGTTCAGTAATCTCTTCGACCGTGACCTGATCAAACGGCTTTTTCTGCATCAACGCGAGCGCCGCCTCGATAAGCCGTTGGCGGGTCTTTTCCCGGCGGCGCTCGCGTCGACTCGCGTACTTACGCGACATCTGATTCATAGTCCGTTCCCGACCTGCGTATTGATAAATTGTATGAACCGACGGTCATTTCTGACCGCTGGTCAACATTATACCACAGGTCAGACGGACTTGTCAAGAGGGGGGCGGTCTAATTTCCCCAAATCCCCGCGATTTGCGCGTTCAGGAACGCCAGCGACTTGCGAAAACCTGCGTCGCCCTGCGCCTGACCGTCCTCGATGCTCAGGTAGCCCGTGTAGCCGTGCGCCTTCAATATCTGCAGCAGGGGTTGGAACGGAACTGCGCCCTCGCCCAACACGCTGTGTTGATACTCGCCCGGCAAGCGGTCGCCCGCATGCACATGATGCACCTTGTGTACCACGCGCTGTAGCAACCCCACGGGGTCTGCGCCAGTCATCAGCGGGTTTGCGAAGTCGAAGTTCACGCGCACAGGGGTCGGTTCAATCTGCTCAAAAATCTGCAGAAAGCGTTCGGGCAGGAACGAGAAATCCTCGCGCGTCCACAGGCGGTCTTTATAGTGGTTCTCGTAGCAGGGGTACACGCCACAGGGTACAGCATACTCAGCGAGTTTGACCATGCACTCGACGGCGTACTTGGCAGCGTCGCCCGGCTCTACCTCATCGTGAACCATGCCGGCAGTAGTGCGTACAGCGTTTGCGCCGAGCGTCGCCGCCCAGTCCACGCGCCGTTTCATCGCCTCCAGCTCACCTGCACGCACGGCTGGGTCAGGATTCGTGAAGTCAGGCGCGCAGGTAATCTGGCTTACGCTTAACCCCAGCGCGTTCAGCTCGGCTTTGACTTGCGACAGGTTCGCGTCGCTCAGGAAGGCGTGATAAATCTCCACTGCCTGCACGCCGAATGCAGGGGCTTGCCGCAGCCAGTCAAACACGGTCATCTGCCCCTGCAGAATCGGGTGAATCAAGCGCACGGGCATCCATGCAATCGTCGGCTTAGCCATCTTTGAGTAAGCGGCTGATTCGATCTGCGTCCCGCAGCGAGGGGTCATCCACAAATATCAGCCTCGGAATGCGCTTCAGGTGCAGTCGCTTGCCGAGCAGTCCCTTGATATAGCCCGCCGAGTGTTGCAAGGTCTCAAGTGTCTGCTTCCGTCGTCGCTCGTCGCCTAACACGCTCACATAGACGGTTGCCTGCGAGAGGTCACGCGCGACCTTCACGCCCGTAATCGTCGCCAAGCCTAAATCCTGTCCTGCTAAATCCTTCAGTAGCACCTGACTGAGTTCGGCAGTCAGGAGCGATTCCAGTCGTTCCATACGTCCGCCCATCGGCGTCCTCCTTGTCAAAGCAGTTCTAAATGGCTTTCCAGTAGCATGATACGCCCGTCGGTTTCAAGGCGTTCCAGCACGGTATCCAGCACGCGATTGACGAAATCGGTCTGGTTGCCCACGCACGCGACGGCGATGCACGCTCGCTGGTGCAGGTCGTGGTGGTCGACTTCCGCGACGGAGAGGTTGAAGTCGTTGCGCAGGCGCGTAATCAGGCTCTGCACCACCTGTCGCTTCTCTTTCAGCGAGCGACAACCGCCAATATGGAGTTCGACGGTCAAGACGCCAATCCGTGCCGCCATTTGCGGGAAGTATACCTCAGGCTCTGCCTACCGCAGCAGGTATACTTTCCTGCTGATGGCGACGGCGGTTGTGGGCGTAGATTTGGGCGGCACGAACGTGCGTGCTGCGGTACTGAATCGTGAGGGCGAACTGCTTAGCGCTCCGGTGCAGCATCCTTCGCGCGCGCAGGAAGGTTTCCGAATCACTCTCGAACAGATTGTGTTGACTATTCGCGAGGCGATCGATGCGTCGGGCGTTGCGCCAGCGGCGATAGGCATGGCGGTTCCTGGGCACATCGATTCGGCGCGGGGGGTGGTGCGCTGGGCGCCGAACTTTGGTGAGCAGCGCGGGGAGATTTTCGAGGTCTGGCGTGATGTCCCGTTGGGCGATGCGGTTCGCGCGCGACTGAACCTGCCTGTCGTGATGGGCAACGACGCGAATCTCGCGGCGCTTGGCGAATACTACTATGGAGTCGGGCGCGGGCAGGCGCGCGGGCTGGTGATGCTCACACTGGGCACCGGCATTGGGGGCGGCGTGGTGCTGACGCGTCATCAGGTTCAGGGGAACGCGCACTGGGACGGCGGTGTGTTGCTCGTGGGGCTGGGCGGCGGCGCAGGTGAACTGGGGCACGCGATTCTCAACTTCGGCGGACCACGCTGCGGATGTGGCGCGCGGGGCTGCATCGAGGCATACGCAAAGCGCGACGCCATCGTGGAACTCGCTCGCGAGGAGGCACGGCGCAACCCCAACAGCCTGCTGAACGCGCTCACGGAAGGCGACCCCGCCAAAATCACGCCCGCACTGGTGAGCCAAGCAGCGGAGCAAGGCGACCCAACCGCAATCGCCATCTGGCAGGAGATTGGCGCGTATCTGGGAGTTGCCATCGCGACCTTTATCAATATTTTCAATCCTGAAGTCGTGGCGATTGGCGGACAGATTGCCAAAGCGGGCGCGCCCCTTTTCGATGCAATCCACCGCACGGTGCGCGACTACGCGCTGCCGACCTTGCTGCAGGATTGCCAAATCGCGCCTGCGGAGCGCATCGAGGATGCTGGGATTCTGGGCGGGGCAGCGCTGGCATGGCAGGCGGTGGAGGCGCGTCGATGAAGTGGCGCATGCATAAACGCGCCGAGACCAAGCCCGATGGACGCAGAATCTACTACTACACTTTCGAGCCGGACGACGACGCTGACGGGGAAGCTGCTTGCACGCCTCGGGGACAAGTCGTCAGCAGGGAAGACGACGCGACGCATGCGAACCTCGCAGGAAACCGTTCCCCCAACGCGAATCACGTTGCTACTATGCATGTCGGAATACTCACTGCGCCGTTCGGCGGTGAACCGCTGGAGAAGGTTTTCGAGTTCGCGCGGCGACACGGATTCAAAACCCTCGAACTCGCCTGCGGCTATGGGCATCCGCACCTGAACCTGGACAATCCTGACCTCGACGCGCTCAAACGCCTGATAGACACAACAGGCGTAGGGCTGTCGTCGGTCGCTTTCTACACGAACAACACCCATCCCGACCCAAACGAACGCCAGCGCAACAACGAGGGCGTGCGCAAAGCGATCGACATCGCACACGCGCTCGGCGTGGAGGTGGTCTGCACACTCGCGGGACATCCCGTGCCCGGCAAGAGCAAAATGCAGACTATCGAGGAAGACTGCGCCGCCGTGTTCCATCCCCTGTGCGAGTACGCCGGCGAAAAGGGCGTCAATATCGCCTTAGAAAACTGGTTCGCCACGAACATTCAGGCGTTAGACCACTGGCAACGGCTGTTTGAAGTCGTGCCGCACCCCAACTTCGGGCTGAACTTTGACCCCTCGCACCTGCTGTGGCAGCAGATTGACTACATCAACGCGGTGTTCCTGTTCGGCTCGCGCATTTTCCACACCCACGCGAAGGATACCGAAGTGATGCGCACGCGCCTGGAGTATGTGGGCAATCAAGGCAGCGGCTGGTGGCGCTATGTGATTCCGGGACTGGGCAGTGTGCGCTGGGGCGAGTACATCGGTGCGCTCCGCCGCGTGGGCTACAACGGCGTGCTGTCCATCGAACACGAAGACGCCGCCGTCGGACGCGAGGAAGGTTTCCTTATCGGCAAACGCTACTTAGAGCAGTTCATCGCGCCGGAGGTGTGAACCATGCAGAACCCAACCCCGCAGCAACTGATGCAACAGTTCGCCCAGAAGGTCGCCCGCACCCGCGCCTACAGCTACACTTGGGAGTTTCAGGAGCGCGACGAGAAGACGGGCAAACTCGGCGAGAAGCAAATCTACAAGCTGGAGTTCCTGCAGCCCCACTACCGCAAGATGACCATCATCCAGCGCGACCTGTTCAGCAACGGCGCGACACTGATTTACAACCCCGATGTGGAGAAGAAGGTGCATGCGCGCAAGGGGATTATCCGCCGCGTGTACGAGCTGAACGACCCCGAAATCGCGCGATTCTTCGAGACCGATTTGGGGCATATCCTCAAAGACCTGCAGCGGCTGTTTCGCGGGGCGAAGGCGGAGCCGGTTCAGCGCGAGAAAATCGGGCAACGCGAGGGCTATACGCTCCGCTTCGCCCCTGTGAAAGACCCCGTGCAGCGCGTGAGCCTCACTCTGGAGCGCAATGACCTGATGCCCCTGCGCATCGAGTACGCCGACTCGAAGGGCACACGCTCGCTCCGAGTGTTCACCGAGTATGCGTTTCCGAATTTGAAGCCGGATGATTTTAAGTTTTAGAATATGGAGCCGACTACCGCAGTCGTTTTGGCAGGCGGGACGATAGAACCCGAATGGCAGGCGCAGGCGGGCGCACGTTCACGCGCGGAAGTCGTTGTCGGCGACGCGCCGATGTACCAGCATGTGCTGCGGGCGTTGCAGGGCGTGGACTCCGTCCAGACGATTCTGATTGTGGGCAGCGCGCCCGCGGGCGAGGGCTACACCGTGATACCTCCCGGCGCAGACCTGCTGGAGAATGTGCGGCGCGGGCTGGAGCAGAGCCAGACCGAGTCGGTGCTGTTTGCGACAGTCGACCTGCCGTTTCTGACAGCGGAGAGCGTGCGCTTCTTTTTGGAGGAGAGTCTGCGCAGCGGCGCGTCGCTTACCTACGCCGTCGTGCCCGCCGATTTGTGTCGGGAGCGATTTCCGAATATGAAGCGCACCACCGTGCGCCTGCGCGAGGGCGAGGTGACGGGCGGGAACCTGTTTTGGGCGCGGCGTGAAGTCGCCCTGCGCGAGCTGCATCGTCTGGAAGCCCTCTACCGCGCTCGCAAACAGCCGGTGCGCCTCGCGATGCAAATCGGGCTGGGGCTGCTCCTGCGCTTCCTGCTGGCGCAGTACCTCAATCCGCGCCTGCTGAGCATCGCTCAGATTGAGCAGCGCGTCGCGCAGATACTCCAGACCCCCGTGAAGGCGATTCTTACCCCGTATCCCGAGGTCGGCACGGACATCGATCGGCTCGAACACTGGCTGGCGGTGCGGAGTGGCTAACTCACCCGCTCCTTCAACGCCGCCACAAGGTCAATCTGCGTGATGACCTTCAGCGCGGGCAGCTGCGCCAGCAAGCCCACCAGCCAGCTCAGGATTGCCGTGAACGCATAGGTCTGCCAAGTGATGTAGGGGCGGAACGCGATGAGCTCCGCCTGCTCGGAGGGCACAATCACCTCTATCGCGACGGAGACCATAATCCGCCCCAGCACCAGCCCCACCAGCACGCCCAACGTGACGAGCAGCATATTCTCGCTGAGCAGCAGCCCGTACACCTGCCTGCGCTGGAAGCCAATTGTGAGCAGTGTCGCCGCCTCGTTGCGCCGCTCCAGCACGCCCACCGTCACCACGCTGAAAATCACGCCCAGCGCAATCACCATCCCGAAGCCCATCATAAAGTAGAAAAACTGGCGGGCAATCGCGTCCAGTCGCTGGAACCGCTGGATGACTTCCCCGCTAACAATCACTGCGCCTGCGTCGGACAGTTGCTTGAGGCGTTGCATCACCTCCCGCTGATACGCTGGCTCCACCCACACGCGCAGGCTGCTGATGGCGTTCGGCGGCGCGAGCAGCTGGCGACGGAGCCACGCCTGCGCCTGCGCACGCGGCAGGTAGACCACCGTGCCAATCGTCTCCCACACCAGCCCGTGCACGCGCAAAGGCGTCTCGCGCGGCGTCTCGTCCAGCCACTCGGCGGGCAGCGCAAGATACACCATATCGCCCCGCTCCAGACCGAGCCGCTGCTGCACCACCTGCCCGCACACCAGCCCCGTGAGCGCAACAGGCTCGCCCGATTCTGTGAACAAGTGCAGGTTCGGGCTATGAGGGTCTACCGCCCGCAACAGCGCGTCGTAGGTACGCTCACCACGACGGAGTTTGACGGGCAGCTCCAGCGAGCCTTCCACGCGCTGCACGCCACGCCAGCCGCGCACTCGGTCTACAACGCTCGCCTCCTGCATCTGCGTGAACCCCACGCGCAGGTCTTCGCTCAGCGTCTGCTCGAAGTAGAGCGCCAGCACCACATCGCGCGAGTCCATAATCCCACGCGCGAGCATCGCCATCATCACGCCCAGCCCCACGCCCATCACGCCGACCACTGTGCGCCTGGGCGAACGCGACAGGTTGCGCACGGGCAGTCTGTAGAGCAGTCGCGCGCGGTTCAGCAACGGCACGAA
>JAOAES010000146.1 GCA_026416655.1 Fimbriimonadales bacterium | reverse complement strand
GCGCGCCTTCTGAATCGCCTCGCCCGACTTTTCGTAGACTTCGTAGGCGTAGCGCCCATTCACATAGGTAATCAGTTGTTCGTCGAAGATGTGCAGGCGCATCGGGAGCATGTGGCGTGTGGGGGTGCTGATGCCGTACTGATTGTCTTCCACCACGAACACGATGGGCAGTTTCTCCTGTACGGCGTAGCACACGGCTTCGTAGAACTCGCCCTGTCGGGTGGCGGCGTCGCCGATGCTGCACACCACCACGCGGTCGTCGCCGGCGAGCTTGATGCCCCACGCAGTTCCCGCCGCGGGCAGACACTGCGCCCCCGTCGGCGTGGCGACCGAGAACACATTCAACGCTTTGGAAGAGTAGTGCGCAGGCATGTTGCGCCCTTCGGAGCTGGAGCCTGCACGCGCCATAAAATCGAGCGCAATCTCGCGCGTGGTCATGCCCCGTGCCAACATCAGCGCGCGGTCGCGATAGGTCGGGAACAGATAATCGTCGGGGCGCAGGTGGTACGCAATCGCCGCGATGGCTTCGTGTCCCATGCCCGGCACCTGGAACCAGCCCTTGCCCTGTCGCATGAGAATCCCCTCACGGCGGTCGCCCTCCCGCGACAACATCATCACACGCAATAACTCTAATTTCGGGAAACTCGCTCGTTCTACGGTCATTGGCTTCATCGCCTGAAACGCCTCCTATATTTAGGTTGCGCCTGCAAAGTCGGGCAGGCTAAGGGGATTATACCTGTTTTGGGTGGGGTATCCTACAGGCGGGTGAGAACCGATGGAGCCAGCCGTCTACACGCCGAGCAAGCCAGTACCCACCGAGCCTGTGAGCTTCGAGGAGTTCATCGAGTGGCTCGATGAGGATACGCATGCCGAATGGGTCGATGGGAAGGTGATTCTGAAGATGCCTGTATCAGTGAAACATCAGGATGAAAATCGCTATCTCCTCAAGTTGCTTTCCGCTTGGCTCGAAGACTATCACTCGTTCGGGGAAGTGTATCATCCACCCCTGCAAGTAAAGCTCGACTTGCTGAGCGGCGCGCGCCGTTCCCGCGAACCTGATATTGTGGTCATTCTCAACGACCGCCTGAGCCAGCTCACTGAGCAGTATTTTGACGGCGCGCCGAACCTGATTGTGGAGATTCTCAGCCCGACGACACGCGCTGTAGACCGCAGCGAAAAGTTCGCCGAGTATGAGGCGGCGTGCGTGCCCGAATACTGGATTATCGACCCCGATCGCGAATACGCTGAGTTTTGGCAGCTGGAAGAGATAGGGGCGTATCGCGCGGCGTTTTGCGGGGAGCGAAGGCGTCTATCGCAGTCGCGAGCTGCAGGGCTTCTGGCTGCGCGTGGAGTGGCTCTGGAAGCAGCTTCCCTTGCTCGAAGTGCTGCGCGAGTGGGGACTGCGCTGAGGCATGGCTCAGGTATAACATCGACGGCATGAATCGCTACACCATCACCCTCATACGCGGCGACGGAATCGGACCCGAAATCGCCGAGTCGGTCATCGAGATTTTCGCGGCGGCGGAAGCGCCCATCCAGTGGGAAGAGGCTGACGCCGGGCTTGCCTGCCTCGAGCGGTACGGAACCCCCATCCCCGATGCGACGCTGGAGTCAATTCGGCGCAATCGCGTCGCGCTCAAAGGTCCCACCACCACGCCCATCGGCGGCGGACACCGAAGCATCAATGTCGCCATCCGCAAGGCGTTCGAGCTGTTCGCGAATGTGCGCCCCGCGCGTTCGATTCCCGGCGTGCAGACGCGCTACAACGACATCGACCTGATTCTGGTGCGCGAGAACATCGAGGACACCTACGCGGGCGTGGAATACTGGCAGACGCCCGATGTGGCGGAGTCGCTGCGCCTGATTTCGCGTCCCGGCTCGTCGGCGGTGATACGCTATGCATTCGACCTCGCGCGGCGGCTCGGCAGGCGCAAGGTCACCTGCGTCCACAAGGCGAACATCCAGAAACTCTCCGACGGGCTATTTCTGGAGTGCTTCCGCGCCATCGCGCAGGAGTATCCCGACCTCGAGAGCGACGATATCCTGGTGGACAACGCCTGCATGCAACTCGTGATGCGCCCGGAGCGGTTCGATGTGATGGTGCTGCCGAACCTGTTTGGCGATATTGTGAGCGACCTGTGCGCGGGGCTGATTGGCGGGCTGGGCGTTGCGCCCGGCGGCAATATCGGCAACGGCTACGCGGTGTTTGAAGCCGTTCACGGCTCTGCGCCCGATATTGCGGGCAAAGGCATCGCCAATCCGACCGCATTTATCCTCTCGGCGGTGCAGATGTTGCACCATCTGGGGCTGCATGCGGACGCCGAGCGCATCGAGAACGCGCTGCGCTATACGCTGGTGTCGGGCATCAAGACGCGCGACCTCGGCGGC
>JAOAES010000131.1 GCA_026416655.1 Fimbriimonadales bacterium | reverse complement strand
GCGCTGCACTACCTGACAACCGAATGGAACCGCACACGCACGATGCTGGAGGCAGGACACTTCACCTACTTAGGACCCTACTGTCCTGCGCTGGAAGACCATACCAGCAACAGCACCTATATGAACAACGCACGCTGGATGATGCGGCGCATGGGCTACGAGTATCGGCTGGATCGCCTGCAGTGGACGCCCGAAGTGCGGCGCGGGCGGCGGCTGGAACTCACGCTCTCTGGCGAAAATCAGGGCGTCGCGCCGTTCTATTACCCGTGGCAGGTGAAGATGGCGTTGCTGAACGGCGCGAATCAGCCTGTGCTGCAGTGGGACGTGAAAGCGGATATTCGTCGCTGGCTGCCAGGCGCGTTCAGCTTCACGACGGTCTCGCCAGCAATCACGCTCCCGCGCGGGCAGTATCGCCTGGCAGTTGGGATTATCGACCCGTGGCGCAACCGCCCGCGTATCCAGTTCGCGAACAACCTGTCGGTTGTGAACGGTTGGACGGTGCTGGAGCAGGTGCGTGTGGTCTAATCGTGTATAATTCAGGTGTGAGAGCTACTCGGCGCGTGAAACGCCCGACTTTGAAGCAACTGGCGGAGGAAGCAGGCGTCTCGATTGGCACAGCCTCGAACATTCTCAGCAACAAGACGGGGCTGCATAGCCCAGAGACGGTGGAGCGTGTGCTATCAGCAGCGAAACGGCTCGGCTATCGCCCCAACCGGATTGCCCGCAGCCTCGCCGCGCGACGCACGCATACCATCGGCATCGTTATCGAACCCCAGCACGCGGTGTTCACACGCAACCCCTATGTGACGGCGGTACTGGACGGCGTCGTGGAGCTACTCACGCCCAATGGCTACCACCTCAAGATAATCACCCTACGCGACCTGCACGCCCGCACGCTCTGGAGCCAGATTGATGACGGCACAGTGGATGGGATTATTATGGTCGCCCCACTTATCGGTAGCCCGCTGCTGGACTACTTTCAGCATGTGCATCTGCCCTGCGTGGTGGTGGGCAGTGCGTTGCCTGAGTCGATGGGGTTTTATTGTGTGGACAGCGCGAGCCACGCGATGATTCGTCGCCTGGTGGAGTACCTGCTGGGGCTGGGGCATCGGCGTATCGGCTTCGTGTTGGGTCCGCAGAACCAGTGGAGCGCGCATCAGCGGCTGGAAGCCTATCTGGAAACGATGCAGGCGCAGGGGATTGTGGTCGAGCCAGAATGGATCGCGCAGGGCGGCTACGATCAGGCGGGCGGCTTCGCGGCGGCAGAGCAGCTCCTGCGGGTGCGTCCCCGCCTGACCGCGATTATCGCCTCGAACGATATGGCGGCGCTGGGCGTGCTGGACGCCTGCGCCCTGCACGGGGTGCGCGTGCCCAAAGAGGTGTCTGTCGTCGGCTTCGACGACATCGCGCTGGCAGGGCTGGCGAAGCCGCCGCTGACCACTGTGCGCACGCCCATTCACGACATCGGCTTGGAAGCTGCGCGCGCCCTGCTGCACCAGATTGAGACAGGCGAGACCCTGCGCGGCACAAAACTGTTTGAGGGCGAGCTGATTGTACGCGAAAGCGCCGCACCGCCTCAGCGGGGCAAAAGCTGAGCGACAGATTCCAGAATGACCTCCTCGTCTTCGGGCATTGCACCCACACGATGCAGCGACCACCGCTCGGTATGCTCCAGCGCGCCGTCGGGGGGCAAATCGGTCAAGGGCGAGAGCGTCTCCAGCTCCAGCATATCCGCGTTGGTGAACACCTCCGTGTTGCAGCCGAAGTCGGGATACTCAGCATTGGGGCGATATTCGTAGCGTTTCACAAACAGCGTCTCGTCCCGCCAGTACGCCATCCACCCCAGCGTGTTGCTCACGCCGATTTTGAGGGGTTGCGACGCAATGGGATCCTGACGCACCTGAATCAGTCGCTTGCCCCAGCGTAGGCGCGGGTCGCTCATATCGGTATATGCCCATAGGGCGAGGGCGCGCACAGGCAGCAGCGCGTCGGGATGGGGCTGATATGGCTCCTGCGGGATCAGCGCGACGCCGCCGGGTTGCATCACGCTCAAAGCCCAAGCCGCGAGGCGCACACTCCAAAGGTTGCGATTAGTCAGGCGGTGTACCACCTCTATCTCGCGCTCAGCGGGGCGGATTTCCACCTCTTTCTGAATGCCTGTTAGGGTCTCGGTAGGCTGGCGTAGCAGCAGGCGTTTGCCGTCCCATTCCCACTCGATGGGCGCGTTATCAGGCGCGTAGGTGCGAACGGGATGTTCAGGCGCGTGCCAGAGCCGGTGTCCGCCGTAGAGTCGCCATGCGTCACCCCCGCTCTTGCCTGCGTCGTCGGGATTCTGCCAGAACTGGTTCTCCTCCCCCACAAGACCGAAATGCAGAATGCGTATCCCTACCTGCATGGGGATGATGAGCTCCCAAGCGCCGTTGGTGAGGTGGAGGCATTTCTGCCACCTGTCATAGTCCGTTCGAGAAAGTGACCACACCTGATTTATGTTTTTTGCCGCACAGAGAACTCCTGCTCGCGCTCGAAGAGAGCAATAACCGTGCGCCACAAAATCCATCCATCGAACCACAGGCTACGCTTCTGCACATACTCGGCATCGGACTGGAGTTTCAGGGGGAGCAGGACCTCGCGATAGTAGGTTTCAGGGTCGGTTTGCTGCGCCAGCAGGTTCTCCTCGTGGCGGTAGCGCACCTGTGTTAGACCTGTGATCCCGGGACGCACACTCAGCACGATTTCACGCAACCGAGGCTCCCACAACTGCACATACTTTTCCACTTCAGGGCGGGGGCCTACGAGGCTCATTTCGCCCTTCAGCACATTCCAGAGCTGGGGCAGCTCGTCCAACTTAGTTTTGCGCAGGATTCTACCGACCCGCGTGATGCGGGGGTCGTGTCCCGCAGTAATCGCGCCGCCGCGTTTGGGGGCGTCCTTAACCATCGTGCGAAACTTCAGCACCTTGAACTTGCGCCCGTGGCGTCCCATGCGCTCGTGGGCGAAGAACACACCGCCGGGCGAATCGAGCTTGATTAGGATGGCGAGCAGCGCAAACAGCGGCGCACAGACCGCCAAACCGACGACGGCGGCGGTGAAGTCAAGAGCGCGTTTGGCGAGTTCGTAAGTGGTCATCGTCGATACTGCTGCCCCACACCGTAAACCGCTTCAAGCACATATGCGACATCCGAGTCGTTCATGCCGGGATACAGGGGTAGCGAAATTGTGCGCTCGTAGTAGTACTCCG
>JAOAES010000103.1 GCA_026416655.1 Fimbriimonadales bacterium | reverse complement strand
AGTACGGCGAGATACGTACACTGGGCACGCCGCGCCGTTTGATTGCCCTCGTCGCTGAGGTCGCTCTGCAACAGACGCCGGAGGAACGCATCGTGCGCGGTCCCGCCAAACGCGCCTGCTTCGACGCGCAAGGCAACCCCACCCCGGCGCTCATCGGTTTCGCCCGCTCGCGCGGCGTGGAGCCGCATCAGGTGCAATTTCAAGAGACCCCACAAGGCGAATACGCTTTCGTACAGGAATACGACCCGGGTCAGCCCGCTGTGCGCGTGTTGGCAGAGGCGTTGCCCAAAATGATTCTCTCGATGACCTTTCCCAAGATGCTTCGCTGGGGGCATCGGAAGATGCGTTTCGGGCGTCCCATCCGCTGGATAGTTGCCCTGCTGGGACAGGAGGTTATCCCCTTCGAGCTGGAGGGCATTCCGTCAGGCAAGCACAGTCGGGGACATCGGTTCCTTGCGCCGGAGCCGTTCGAGGTGGAGTCGCCCGAACGCTTTGTGGATCAGTTGCGGGCGCGTCATGTCGTCGCTGATCCGGTAGAGCGGGCGCAAATGATTGAAGACGGCGCGACGCGGCTGGCGCTGAGTATCGGGGCGCGTCCCGTCGTTGACCCCGACCTGCTGGAGGAAAATGTGTTTCTGGTGGAGCAGCCCCATCTGCTGCTGGGCGGCTTTCCCGAAACCTTTTTACGCCTGCCCGCGCCCGTGCTGGTCTCCGCCATGAAAAAGCACGAGAAGTTTTTCCCGGTGGTGGACGCAGAGGGCGCGCTCCTGCCCTATTTCATTTCGGTCTACAACAACGGCGACCCTGACAAGGTGCGCGAGGGCAACGAGTGGGTGCTGGTCGCCCGCTTCAACGACGCGGCGTTCTTTTTCGAGGAGGACCGTAAGCAATCGCTGGAAGCGTTTGTTCCGGCGCTGGGGCGAATCCTTTACCAGCAGAAGCTGGGCACATTGCTGGACAAGGCGCATCGGCTCACGAGGCTAACGGAGCAGCTGGCGCAGGCACTGGATTGGGACGCCCCCCAGCGGGCACGGGCGCAACGCGCCGCCTTGCTCTGTAAAGCCGACCTCGCGACTCAGATGGTGATGGAGTTCCCCGACCTGCAGGGCGTGATTGGGGCGGAATACGCGCGCCTGTCGGGCGAGGACGCGCAGGTAGCACAGGCGATCGGGGAACACTATATGCCGCGTCATGCGGGCGACCCCGTACCCGAGTCGCCGCTGGGACGCGCCCTGGCGGTGCTGGATCGCATCGACGCGCTGGTGGGCTATGTCGGACTGGGCTACCTGCCGAAAGGCTCGTCCGACCCGTTCGGTTTGCGCCGCGCCGCCGCTGGCGTGGTCGAGATTCTCCAGCATGAACCCGACTACCCGACGCTGGCGGAGCTGGTGCAGCGCGCCCACGACGCCTATCGCGAGCAGCGCGCACCACTCAAGCCCCTCATCGCCGTACAAGCCGACCTGCGCACCCTGTTCTACAGTCGAATCGAGGCGCTTCTGGAAGAACAGGAGGTGCGCTATGACCTGATACGCGCTGCGCTCGGCGCAGGCTGGGACGACTCAGTGTACGGCTTCATGCAGCGGGCGCACCTGCTCCAACGCCACGCCGAGACGCCCGACTTCCTGCCACTGGTGCAGACCGCCACGCGCCCTGCCAATATCCTCGCCGCCGCCGAGAAAAAAGGCATCAAGGCAATCGCCAGCCTCGAACAGGTGGACGCAACACTCTTCGAACACGAGACCGAGAGCGCACTCTACGAGGCGCTGGCGCAAGCCACGCCGCGCCTCGAGGGACTCTACTATCGGCACGACTACGAAACGATTTATCAGGAGCTACTCGCCCTCGCGCCTGCAGTGAACGCGCTGTTTGACGGTGTGATGGTGATGACCGAAGACGCGCCGCGCCGTCAGAACCGCCTGAACCTGCTGGCGTGTGCGAATCGACTCTACCTCGCGCTGGCAGACTTCACGCAGGTGGTTCAGGAGTAGCGAGTACCTCAACAAGCCATCGTCGGCTGTGAGGTAGAATATTCCCTGAGGAGACCTCAGTATGGCAATCTTGGTCAACGCCGATTCGAAAGTTCTGGTTCAGGGTATTACGGGGCGCGAAGGAGAGTTTCACACGCGCCAGATGATTGAATACGGCACGAAAGTCGTCGCGGGCGTCACGCCTGGCAAGGGCGGACAGGAAGTCGCAGGCGTGCCCGTGTTCGACACCGTCAAGCAAGCCGTGCGCGAGACGGGCGCGAACGTGTCCTGTATCTTCGTGCCCGCACCGTTTGCGCCCGATGCGATTCTGGAAGCCGCCGACGCCGGCGTCGAACTCATCGTGTGCATCACCGAGGGCATCCCCGTGCAGGACATGGTGCGCGTGATGAGTTATGTGAAACGCTGCACGAACAGCCGCGTGATTGGTCCCAACTGCCCCGGTCTCACCACCGCCGAGGCGTGCAAGGTGGGCATCATGCCCGGCATGCTGTTCAAGAAGGGGAACATCGGCTTGGTGTCGCGCAGCGGGACGCTGACCTACGAAATCGTTTATGCTCTGACGCAAGCGGGACTGGGACAGTCCACCTGTGTGGGCATCGGCGGCGACCCGATTATCGGCACGACCTTTATCGATGTGTTGCCGCTCTTCGAGGCCGACCCGCAGACCGAGGCGGTGGTGCTGGTGGGCGAGATTGGCGGCTCCGATGAAGAGATCGCGGCGGAGTATATCAAGCACCATATGAAAAAGCCCGTCGTCGGCTTCATTTCGGGGCGCACTGCACCGCCGGGCAAACGCATGGGGCACGCGGGCGCGATTATCTCCGGCGGCAAGGGCAGTCCGCAGTCCAAAGTCGCCGCGCTCACCGACGCGGGCGTCCCCATCGCCGACACGCCGAGTGAGATCCCTGATCTGGTGAAGCAGGTATTGGGACGCTGAAGCACGGTATAATACCCTTATGCAGGAGCGTTTGTGGGCGCCGTGGCGCATGCAATATGTCAGCACGGCGGGCAAGCCCAGTGCAGAGTGTATCTTCTGCGCCAAGCCCGCCGAAGACGCCGACGCCGAAAACCTCATCGTCTGGCGTTCCACACAGTGTTATGTGATGCTGAACCTGTTCCCCTACACCAGCGGGCACCTGATGATTGCGCCGTACCGCCACACGCGCGATTTAGCGAGCCTGACCGACGAAGAGTGGCAGGATCTGGGGAATCTCACGCGCCTGTGTATCCGCGCGCTGGAACGCGAGTATCGTCCCGACGGTTTCAATGTGGGGTTCAATCTCGGACGCGCGGCGGGGGCGGGGATTGAGGAGCATCTGCATCTGCACATCGTGCCGCGCTGGCATGGCGACACGAACTTCATGGCGACTGTCGGCGAGACGCGCGTGCTGCCCGAAAGCCTGAGCGAGACCTATGCGCGCCTGCAACGCGCCCTGCAGGAGGTGAGTGCGGTCCATGACGGAGCGACCCGTTGAGGAACTACTGGCGGAAGTGGAAGCGAAGGCGAAACAGTGCGTCGCCTGCCCCCTGGCGCAAACACGCACGAACGTGGTCTTCGGCGAGGGGAACCCCCGCTCGCCCCTGGTGATTGTCGGCGAGGGACCCGGCGAGCAGGAAGACGCCACCGGACGCCCCTTCGTTGGCCTGTCTCTTATACACATCT
>JAOAES010000084.1 GCA_026416655.1 Fimbriimonadales bacterium | reverse complement strand
GAGTATGCCGAAACCGCCCGCCTTGAACTGGCGTCCAAAGGCTTGCCCAAAACGGGCGCGCCCGGCTACGCTCGCCTCGAAAAAACCCCCTTCGGCATGACCCAATCGATGGAGCAGAACACCCTGCGCATCGCCCTTGAAGAGGAGCTACAGAACACGATTGCGCACTTGGAGCCTGTGGAGAGCGCGCGCGTGCATATCACGCCGGGCAACGACTCGCCCTTCGCCGACACGCGCACCGAGCCGACCGCCAGCGTGGTGGTAACCCTCAAGCCGAACGAGACCCTCACGCGCGAGCAGGTGCGCGGGATTGTGCATCTCGTGTGCCACAGCGTGGAGGGGCTGAAGCCAGAGCATGTAACGGTGGTGGACTCGCAGGCGCGCCCGCTGTGGCAGGGGGGCGACCAGTACGCGGTGGACAACGAACTCATCCGCACGCGCCGCGAGGCGGAACGCGCCTATGCCGAAGAACTGCGTCGCCAACTGCAGCAGCATTTAGACCGCGTGCTGGGACCGGGCAAGTCCAGCGTGATGGTGCAGGCGGAGCTGGACTTGGACAAGGAGGAGGTGCAGGCGCAGCGCGTGGAGCCGTTAGACCCGAACCGCGCCGCCGTGATTAGCGAGACCACCGAGACCGAACGGCTGAGCGGCAATCCGCCGGTGGCGGGGGGCGCGGCGGGCATCGCAGGCAATCGCGCCGAGAACCCGATGTATCCTGCTGCGCCGCTGGGCGGGGGCGTGGGCGAATACAATCGCGAAGACCGCGTGCGCAACTACGAGGTCAACAAGCAGGTGGAGCATATCATCCGTGCGCCGGGGCGCATCGAGCGGCTGAGCGTGGCGACTTTGGTGGACGAGAGCGTGTCGGACGAGGCGTTGACGGCTGTGCGCAACTGGCTGGAGGCGACGGTGGGCGTTGCGCCGAATGTGCCCAATCGCGTGGTGACGGTGCAGCGCGTGAAGTTCGACGCCTCGCAAGCCGAGCAAGCCGCCAAAGAGCAAGCCGCGCGCGAGGCTGCCCGTCGGCAGGAGTTGCTGTGGCGGTTGTTGCCCGTGCTCCTGTTGCTGATTGTGACGATTTTCCTTGCCCGCGTGATTGGCAAGCAGATTCGTCGCCCTGCGCCGCAGCCGCAGGCAGTCGCGGCGTTGCCTGGTGGGGGCGCGCTCGCCGTGAGCGCAGAAGGCGCAACCCCCGCAGGCGCCATCACCGACGGCTCCGAGCATGCCCTCGACGCTGTGGTGGACGACGAAGGCGTGGTGATTATCGAGGAAGACGGCAAGCCTGTGATTGTGCGTCGCCATCGCGGACCCTCTGTGATTGAGGAAGAACTTGCCGAGCGCATCCGCGAGCGCACGCAACCCGAACTGCTGGAAATCCAGCGCTTTGCCGATAATAAACCTGAACACATCGCGGCGTTGCTGCGGAACTGGATGAAGTCGTAATAGCCATGCTCAAACCAGGCGAGAAGAAACTGACGGGCAAGCAGAAGGCGGCGATTATTCTGGTGGCATTAGGCACCGAAGTCGCCTCCAAAGTGTTGCCGCACCTGAACGACGCGGAGGTGGAGGAACTCAGCCTCGAAATCGCGCGACTGGGCAGTGTGCCCGCCGAAGTGCGCCAGCAGGTGATACAGGAGTTCTACGAAGTGTGCCTTGCACAGAACCTCGCGCTGGAGGGCGGCTTAGACCATGCCCGCGAGCTTTTAGAGCGCGCCTACGGAGCCGAACGCGCCACGCAAATCCTCGAGAAACTCACCCGCGCGCTGCAGATGTTGCCGTTCGACTCCATCAAGCGCGTGCATCCGTCGCAGCTCAGCACCTTTTTGCAGGATGAACACCCGCAGACGATTGCGCTGGTGTTGGCGTACTTAGACCCGCAGGCGGCGGCGCAGGTGCTGAGCAGCCTGCCGCCTGAGCTGCGCCCCGAGGTCGCCGAACGCCTCGCCACGATGGGCAGCACGCCCCCCGAAGTAATCCGGCGGGTGGAGAATGTGCTACAGCGCAAACTCTCCAGCATCGCCAGTCAGGAACTCACCGCCGCGGGCGGCGTGAAGTCGCTCGTAGAGGTGATTCAGTGGGTCGATCGCAACACTGAACGCGCGATTTTCGACTATCTGACCGACAACAACCCCGAACTCGCCGAAGAGGTGCGCAAACTGATGTTCGCCTTCGAAGACCTGCTGCAGCTGGACGACCGCGCCATCCAGCAGATTCTGAAGGAGGTGGACATGAAGGAACTCTCGCTCGCGCTCAAGGGCGCCAGCGACGCGCTGAAGGACAAGATTTTCCGCAACATGTCCGAACGCGCGGTGAACATGCTCAAAGAGGAGCTGGAGTTTATGGGACCCGTGCGTGTGCGCGATGTGGAGGAGGCGCAGCAGCGCGTGGTGAGCATCGTGCGCCGTATGGAGGAAGCGGGCGAGATTGTGATTTCGCGCGGCGGCGAGGAGGAGATGCTGATTTAGCATGCAACCGCCTTTCCCGACGCTTGAGGAACTAAGTAGCACGGGCGTCCCGCCCGTGCATTCTATGCTTGAGCGGGACGCTCAAGCCACGCCCCGTGGCACGGGCGTCCCCGCCCGTGCAAATGCCCAGCGTAGCACGAACAGTCCTGTCCGTGCAGACCTCGTGGCGTTAGGCGAGGCGGTATCTAAGCAGCCCTCACCCCCCAGCC
>JAOAES010000076.1 GCA_026416655.1 Fimbriimonadales bacterium | reverse complement strand
GGCGGCTGGGGATAGGCGGAAGGCGCGTAGGCAGGCGCGCCCCCGCGCAGCGAATCCGCCGCCTGCCTCGCGCCAATCAGCGTCGGGTCCAAGCGGTAGGCGTTCTCGTAGGCTTTCAGCGCGTCCTGCAGCCTACCCTGTCGGTGCAGGTATGCGCCCCAGTTGTAAAAAATGTAGGCGTCGTGGGGGTTGAGCGCGATTGCCTGCGCGAAGTGCTTCTCGGCATTTGTGTTGTTGCCGGCATGGGCATAGGCGAGCGCGAGGTAGAGGTGGACGCGCGGCTCGCGGGGCTGCTCGGCGACGGCACGCTGCAGAAACGGCAGGGCTTCCGCGTATTTGCCCTGTTGCATCAGCTCGTAGCCAATCTCTACGGCGGAGCGCACACGCGAATTGTACCTGAGGCGAATCAGGGACGGCGGGTCGCTGGCTCCAGAATCGTGAGCTTACCGCGCTCCGTGTCCAGCTCCGCCAGCACGCCGTAGGGGAGCGTGAGCGGGTCTTTGATATGCCCGAATGGGAAGCCCGCCATCGACGGCTGCGGCAGATTGCCGAAATAGTCGTCCAGCAGCGCGTCGGGCGTCAGCGTCGGTTCGCCCTCTTTCACATGCTGCTCCCAGCGGGTGTCCTCGCTGAAGGCAATCCCCTTGCACAAGTCCCACTTGCCCGCGAGCTTGAGGTGGTTCAGCATCGCGTCCAGTCGGTACGGAGGTTCGTCCACATCCTCAAGCATCACAATGGCGTCGCGTGTATCGATTTCGTAGGGGGTACCAAGGGAGTCTGCCACCAGGCACAGGCAGCCGCCCGTGAGGCGTCCCTGCGCTTTGCCCGGCACAATCGTTCGATAGGGGGGATCCCAAGTCGGCAGCTCGCCCAGCGGTTCAGGAACCTCCAGCGCCCGCCAGAACACCGCCATCGCATGCTCCGGGATATGGCGCGTCATCGTAATCGGCATCGGCGCGTACAAGCCAATCAAGCCGACCTGTCGCAGCAGCCACAGGTGCAACACCGTAATGTCGCTGTAGCCGATGAGCAGCTTGGGATGATTGCGGAACACCGAGGGGTCTAAATAGGGGATGAGCCGGGCTGCGCCGTAGCCTCCGCGCGAGCAGAGGACAGCGTCCACATCGTCGCGGGCGAACATCGCCATCAGGTCATGGGCGCGCTGCTCGTCCGTGCCTGCCAGATAGCCGCGCCGCGCCAGCGCATGCTCGCCCAACACAATCCGATAGCCCCGCTGGAAAAATGGCTGTAGCCCTTTCTCTAAATCTTCCGCTTCAATCGCGCTGGAAGGGGATACGACCCCAATCGTCATGCCTGGCTCGATCGCCTTCGGTCGGAGCAAATCCATAGCAACGCCTATTACGACGCCGCTCCCGAAAATCCTGCCCCTCGAAAAGGCTCGCGAAATACCGATAATGTCCTCAGGAGGCAGAAGGAGATGCAAATTCCATCAAATCTGGCGGAGCAGTTGCACATCAATGAACAGAATCTGCACCAGCGCAAGCAGTTTTTGCGCCTGACCCCGCAGGAAGTGGAGCTTCTGCGTAAATACGCTACCTGGGCGGAGCAGATTGCGCCAAGCCTTGCGCATGAGTTCTACGAATTCCAGTTCAGCTTCCCCGAAACGCGCGCCTTTTTCGAACGCTACGCGCAGAAAAAGGGCATCTCGCTCTCGCAGTTGCGCACCGCGCTGGAGCAGACACAGGCGGGCTATTTGCTGGACATCTTCCGCGAGGCGCAGCATGGCGGCGGCTTCGGCGTGGAGTTCTTCCGCAAACGCCTGCGCATCGGCTACGTACATAATGTGATCGACCTGCCGATGAAGTGGTACCTCGGCAGCTACGGACTCTATGTCGACCTGCTCGCAAAATACATTCGCGATTCTGATGCTATCCCGGCGGACGAAGGGCGCGACCTGTTTCAGGCGGTGTTGCGCGTGTTCTTCTACGACATTCAGGCGATTACCGACTCGTTCATCGTGATGCTGCTGCAGGATTTTGGGCTGGACACCCGCACAATTCGAATCCACTCCACTTCGCAGGACATCACAGACTACCTGGGCGAGGTGCGTCGTCTGTTTGCAAAGGCGATTGGCTCTGCGATTAACGCCAGCGACGAGATTTCGCACGCCTCCAGCACGCTCAAGGAGACCACCGAGCAGACGCAGCTGGCAGTGAGCCAGATTGCCTCGGCGATTGAGCAGGTGGCGCGTGCAACCACTCATCAAGCGGCGCAGATTCATCAGGCGGCGGAGTCGACGCGTACGCTAAACGAGGGGGTGCAGACCGTCTCGCGCGGGGTGGAAGAACAGGCGCAAGCCGTCCAGCGCGCGACGCTCGCTATCGAGCAGGTCGGCGGCAAGATTCGCGCCACCGCCGAGAAGGTGCGCGCGATGGGCGAGCATTCCCAGCGCATCGGCGAGATGATCGAGGTGGTGAACCAGATTGCGTTCCAGACGCATTTACTCGCGCTGAACGCCGCGATTGAGGCGGCGCGGGCAGGCGAGGCAGGGCGCGGATTCGCCGTCGTCGCCAAAGAGGTGCAGCAACTTGCCGAACGCTCGGCGCAGTCCGCCAAAGATGTGGGCAACCTCGTGAACCAGATTCGCATCGTGGTCAACGACGCCGTCGGCGCGATGGAACAGTCCACGCAGCAGTTCGAGCAGGAGCTGGTGACCGCTGTGCGCGAGGTGAGCCGTGTCGTGGAGCAGTATCGCGAGGTCGCCCACCGAATGGCGCAGAGCGCGGAGCAAGTGCGCGTGGCGATGGACGAGGTCGCCAGTTCGGGCGAGCAGACCAGCGCGGCGGCGCAGGAAGTGAGCGCGTCCAGCCAGGAACTCGCCGCGCAGGCGCAGGAAGTCGCCCGCTGGGCAAACGAACTGTATCAGATTGCGGAGCATCTCAGCCGCACGCTCAGCGCATTCCAGCACACAACAAGAGGACACACTGCGCACGCCGCGTAAAATTGCATCAGGCTTCCCCTCTCCTGCGCTGCGGGAGAGGGGAAGGAGATGAGGACAATATCACGGACACACGATTCGTTGCACCACGAAGTGGTCTACGCCCGCCTCGGTGATGGAGTCGTTCGGATTGTCGCT